>JAJXSS010000028.1 GCA_021784455.1 Planctomycetota bacterium | reverse complement strand
GGCCACCACCTTTGCCTGGCCGGGGGTGGATGTGGCGGGCTTCAACGTCGTCATGGACATGGCCGCGGCCCGCAAGAAGGAAGGGGGCGGGGGCCCGGCCTACGTGGCCGTCTACAGCATCGTGGTGGGCCTGGGGGGCATTGTTTCGGGCCTGCTGGCTAGCAGTGTGGCGGCGGCCATCGGCAAGAACTGGCGCCTGCCGGTGGCTTGGCTGGGGATCGTGCTGACCTACCACGGGGTGCTGTTTCTGATCTCCACCGGCCTGCGCGTGTGGGCGGTGACGTTCCTCGTGCCCTTCCACGAGCCCCAGGCCCTGGGCACCCGGGCCACCCTGCAACTGGTGACCAACACCCTCTACTCCAACGTGCGCTCGGTCACCACCGTGCCCAGCCGGATGGTGGAGCAGGCCTACCGCTGGACCTATCTGACCAGCCTGCCCCTGCGCCGCCGCGTGCGTTTTGGGGGCCGGCAGGCGCGCCGCTTCTGGCACCGCGTCAGCCCCCGAAAAAGACGCCCGTAACAGAAATTGCCGATGCCTCGCATGACATGGATTCAAAGCCAGGCAAGTAGCCGGGTGAGCGGGCGTCCCTTCGTGCCCGACCCGTGATTTTCCGCTTTCTGTTTTCTGCGTTCTGCCTTATACGGCCAGCATCCGCGTATAGGCCGCCAACCGATCGTCCAGGTCCGCGCGGCTGAGCTGCAGGAGACGTTCCAGGGAAAAGGCTTCGATGTTGAAGCTGGCCACCACAGTGCCGTAGGCCATGGCCTTGCGCAGGGCGGCCAGGGTGGGCGGCTTTCGGGTGTCGCCCGCGGCCAGATAGCCCATCATCCCCCCGGCGAAGCTGTCACCGGCGCCGGTGGGGTCTACGACCGCTTCCGCCGGCCAGGCCGGCAGGGCCACGATGCCATCGCCATGCACCAGCATCGAGCCGTGCTCGCCCTTCTTGATGACCGTGAATCTGGGGCCCAGCTTCAGAACGGCCTGGGCCGCCTTGACCAGGTTGGTTTCACTCGTCAGCAGCGCGGCTTCGGAATCGTTGAGGACCAGCCCGTGCACCTTCTGCAAGAGGGCCAGGAGGGCGGGCTTTTCGTTGTTGATCCACAGGTCCATGGTGTCGGCCACCACCAGTTCGGCCTTGGGGAACTGCTGCAAAAGCTCGATCTGTCCGGCCGGGTGGGTGTTGGCCAGGAAAACCTGCCGGCTGTCCTGGTAGGCCGGGGGCACCTTGGGCAGCTTCTCGGCCAGCACGTTGAGCTGCACCTCCACCGTGTCGCGCACGTTCATGTTGGCGTGATACAGGCCGGTCCAGCGGAAGGTTTTGGAGCCCTTGCGCAGCTCCAAGCCGGCCAAGTCAACGCCGTGGCCGGGCAGGTGCTTCAGCGTTTCGAGAAACGCCGGGGGAAAGTCCTCCCCGGCAGCCCCCACCAGCCGCACGGGGGTAAAGAACGAGGCCGCGGCCGCGAAGTAGACGACCGAGCCGCCCAGCACCTCGGGGGCCTTGCCAGTGGGGGTTTCGATGGTGTCGATGCCGATGGAGCCGGTGACAATCAGGGACATAGGAATTTTCGATTTCTGGTTTTCAGTTTTCGATTGAAGAAGCCAACAAGTCTCGCCGCCAGGCAAGCGGGAATGAACCACGAAGTCACGAAGGCACGGCCCGGATGCCGAAAGGGAATTGAACCACCAGGGGCACTAAGGACGCAAAGAAGAGTGACTTTTCCCCTTCTCGATCCTGGCGCTCTTGGTGTTCCTGGTGGTTCAATTCACTCATCTTCTTCGTGCCTTCGCGTCTTCGTGGTTCAATTTCCCGTGACGGTATTTAGACAGCGATCGATCCGGTTCAGCGTGGCCTGCTTGCCCAGGATGGCCAGGGTCAGGTCGATGGGCGGGCTGACCGTGCCGCCGGAGACGGCCACCCGGATGGGCTGGGCGACCTCGCCCATCGGCCGGCCGCCCCCGGAATTGGCGGCGAAGTCCTCGACGGCCTTGTGGATGGTGGCGGGTTGCCAGTCGGTGATGGCGTCCAACACGGGTCGGAGTTCGCGGAGGGCCGCCAAGCCCGCGCCGCTGTTCTTCTTGAGTACCTTCTCGACCGCCTTGGGATCGCAGATGACTTGCTCATCCAAGAGGACAAAAAATAAGCCGGCCTCCCGTGCAAACGGTTCACTAAGCGTTCTGGTACGCGGTTGGTACGCCGTGGCGAACCACGCCCATCGCCGAGCATCGTTGGCCAACGGGGCCCACCAATCTGTATCACCTTGTCCCAACGGCAGCGGTCGATGATCGCGAAGGGCCTTGGCGAAGTCCTCCGGCGGCATCTTCTGTAACCGCTCGGCGTTGAATGCCAATAACTTGGCACGATCAAAGCGGGCGTTGGTCTTGCCTAGGCGTTCGATAGAGAATTGCCGGGCCACAAAATCTTTGTCGAACCGTTCACCCCCGGCCTCATCCTTCCCTTCGGGTGACCAGCCAAGAAGCGCGAGGTAGTTGAGCAGCACGTCCACCAAATACCCGGACTGGCGAAAATCATGAACGTCGATTTCCGGAAGCCGCGTGCCTGTCTTTAGTGCCACGGCCAATGTTGCCGTTGGGTCATCAGACTTCTTCTCCAGAAACTGCATAACGATCGGGGGATCAAGGGCCAGCCCGTCGGAAATCTGTCGTACGGTTCGCCACAGAGTGCACACCTCGTCCGCGAACTGCGCCATGGAGACCGATGGGTTGTTCTTGATCCACATTTGCCCCTTCTGCCGCGCCGCCTTGGCCTTGTCGCGCTTGCTCATTTTTGAGCCATCGGCGTTGAAGATCAGCGGCATGTGGGCATATTTCGGCGGCTCCAGGCCGAAGGCCTCGAACAACGCCAGATGTTTGGGCGTGTTCATCAGGTGCTCCTGGGCCCGAAGCACGTGGGTCACCCCCATGGTGGCATCATCCACCACATTGGCGAAGTGAAAAGTGGGGCCGCCCCCGGATGCTTCACCCTTGAACACGATGAAGTCTTCGAGTTGCGCGCGTTGGATGGTGACATCGCCCAGCACCAGATCGTGCACCGTGATGTCATGCTCGGGCATGCGGAAACGCACGGCACCCTTGTCGTCGTACACCCGCCCGGCCGCCCGCAGTTTTTCCAGCCACTGGCGGTACAGATCCCCGCGCTGGGACTGAAAATACGGGCCGAACCCCCCGACTTGCCCCTCTTTGGGATGGGCCGGTTCCGGGGACAATTCCGGGGGCGGGGCCGGGCCCTCATCCCAGTTCAGCCCCAGCCACTGGAGGTCCTCGATGATCTTGCGTGTGGATTCATCGGTGGAGCGGGCGACATCCGTGTCTTCCAGACGCAGGATGAACACGCCCCCGTGCCGACGGGCAAAGGCCCAGTTGAACAGGGCCGTCCGCGCCCCGCCGATATGCAGATAGCCCGTGGGCGAGGGGGCAAAGCGGGTTACGACCTGGCCGGGCGTCCGGCGGCGAATTTCCGGGGGGGGAGCGGGCATGGATTCCTTTCGTGACGCGGGCCTGAGGCAGCGGCCCGGCCGCTGCCCCTCCACGCATCCCGGCGATTCTACAAGGAAATCCAGGCTCTGCTGCTGCCCCTGCCCCTTCGCCCGGGTCTAAGCGCGAAGCTTACGCGCACGCTTCCCAGTGCCGGGTGGCTTCCAGAGATTCGCCGGTTTCCAGCAGGCTCTTGAGGCTGGCCAGGATCAGCGGCCAGCCGCCGGAGACGGCCTGGATGAACTGGGACTGCGGCACATCCATCTCGTGGATGACCGTCAGCTTGACGGTTTCGCCCTGGGGTTCGAGCTCATAGGTGAGCCGGGAATAGCCCTCGGCCTTGAGTGCCGGCCGGCGCTCGTGGCGCCATTTCAGGACCAGCCGGCGCGGGGCATCGATTTCCACCACCTCGCCGCTGTCGATCACGCTGCCGTCGGGAATGATGACTTTCCACGACGCCCCGGGCTTCCAGGCGCAATCCTGGCGGGTCTCCTTCCAGTAGCGGCGGGTGAATTCCGGGGCCGTCAGGGCCTGCCAGAGCTTTTCCGGCGTGGTGCGGATGTAGGTCACATAAACGAAGCGCGATTCAGCCATGGTTTTCTCCTTCAAGGGTTTGCTTGAGCTCCGCGAGGGCATCCAGGCGCCCGCGTTCGAATTTGCCGATCCAGCGCTGGCCGATCTGGTGGATCGGCACGGGGTTGAGGTAGTGCAGCTTTTCCCGACCGCGCCGCAGCGTGGCCACCAGGTTGGCCCGCTCGAGGATGGCCAGGTGTTTGGCCACGGCCTGGCGCGACATGGGGGCGTGCTGGTTCATGTGCTGGCGGAGCTGTCCCAGGGTTTGGCCGCTCTGGCTGCGCAGGCGGTCGAGCAGAATTCGCCGCCCGGGGTCCGCCAGGGCCTTAAAGACCATGTCCATTTCACTCTCCACAACGATATTATGCAACCATATGGTTGCATGTCAACATGGCCTGCGAAAACAGTTCGTGCCCTGCAGCCCCTGTGTCGGGCGTGAACACAGGCAGACTGGAGGGAGCCAGGCGAGCGCACTTCCAACTTGGAAAGCCCCGGGCGCATCCGCCCTGGGGCATTGGTGGCTTCGGCCGATCCTTAGCGGACCAAATCTCTATAATCATCCCTTCGTCCCGGCCCCACCCAAAGGATCCGAGTCCATGGCCCATGCTGATTCCAGTTCCGCGCCCGCCGGTGCCCCGGTGAACTTCATCCACCAGATCATCGAGGAAGACATCCGTACCAACGCCAACGGCGCCAACGGCCAGGTGATCACCCGCTTTCCTCCCGAGCCCAACGCCTTCCTGCACATCGGGCACGCCAAGGCCATCTGTCTGGATTTCGGTACGGCCGTCAAATACGGCGGCCGGTGCCACCTGCGCATGGACGACACCAACCCGGTCAAGGAAAAGCAGGAGTACATCGACGCCATCAAGGTGGATGTGAGCTGGCTGGGTTTTGAGTGGGGCGATCACGAGTATCACGCCTCCGACTACTTCCCGCAGCTTTACGACTGGGCGATCCTGCTGATCAAGGCGGGCAAGGCCTACGTTTGCGACCTTTCGCCCGATGAAGTCAGCCGCACCCGCGGCACCCTGACGACCCCCGGAACCCCCAGCCCCTTCCGGGGGCGCAGCGTGGAGGAAAATCTCGATCTCTTCGCTCGCATGAAGACCGGCGAGTTCCCCAACGGGGCCCGGACGCTCAGGGCCAAAATCGACATGGCCGCCCCCAATCTCAACCTGCGCGACCCGGTCATGTACCGCATCCTGCACGCCGAGCACCCCCGGACGGGCCAGGCGTGGTGCATTTATCCCATGTATGACTGGGCCCACGGCCAGAGCGACTGGATCGAGGGCATCACCCACTCCCTGTGCGATCAGGCCTACGAGGAACACCGGCCGCTCTACGACTGGTTCCTGGATCAGCTCATCGCCCTGGGGGCCAAGTCCCCCAATGCACGCTACCGCCCCAAGCAGCGTGAATTTGCGCGGCTGAACCTGCCCTACACCGTGCTGAGCAAGCGCCGCTTCCTGGACTGGGTGGAGGGCGGCTTCGTCCGGGGGCTGGATGATCCGCGCATGCCCACCCTTTCGGGGCTGCGCCGCCGGGGTTATACCCCAGAGGCCATCCGCGACTTCTGCGAACGCATCGGCGTGGCCAAACGCGAGAACGTCATTGAGTATGCCCTGCTGGAGCACTGCCTGCGCGAAGACCTCAACAAACGGGCGCCCAGGGCCATGGCCGTCCTACACCCCGTGAAGGTGGTCATCGACAATTACCCCGAGGGTCAGGTCGAGCAGTTCGACGCCGTGAACAATCCCGAGGATCCCGCCGCCGGCAAGCGGCAGGTGCCCTTCTCGAAGGTCCTCTACATTGAGCGCGAGGACTTCATGGAGACCCCGGCCCCCAAATATTTCCGCCTCTACCCCGGCAACGAGGTGCGCCTGCGTTATGCCTACCTGGTGCGCTGCACCAGTTGTGTCAAGGATTCCGGGGGCAACGTCACCGAGGTGCACTGCACCTACGATCCGGCCACGCGGGGCGGCAACACCCCCGATGGCCGCAAGGTCAAGGCCACCATCCACTGGGTCAGCGCCCTGCACGCCCTGGATGCCGAGGTCCGCCTGTACGACCACCTGTTTACCAAGGAAGACCCGGATGATGTCCCCGCCCCCGTCCCCGCCCCCGCCCCCGGAATTCCCGGAGGCGACTGGCGGCAGAACATCAATCCAAGATCGCTGGAAGTGATCCAGGCCAAGATCGAACCTTCCCTGGCCCAGGCCAAGCCCGGCGACAAGTACCAGTTCGAGCGTCTGGCCTATTTCTGCTGCGACCCCGATACCCGCCCGGGTAAGCCGGTCTTCAACCGCACCGTGGCCCTCAAGGACACCTGGGCCCGCATCGAAAAGAAACGCGGGTGACGCCCAAGAAGGATGCACCGGTGTTGCGACGGATCATTCTTTTCTGGCGGCGTTTACACCATCGGTGGTCCGGCACCGAATACTTCAGCAGAGATGCGCGAGATACTTGATCGCGGGCCAAGGGTGCTCACCATGCGCGGCGTTACCGATGCACACTTGCGCACTTGAGCCACAACACACCAGTTGCGACAGTAGGAAGTCTGCTCCCGGGTCTTTCAGCAAAAGGCGCCGATCATTATTATGGAAACAGCATGACTTCCCTCATCGATCAATTTCGCCCGCAGATCCAGGAGTTTTGCCGGCGGTATGAGGTGGCGCGGCTGGAGCTTTTTGGCTCCGCTGCCGGCGACACCTTCGATCCGGCGCGCAGCGACGTCGATCTCTTGGTGGAATTCCTGGATACCCCCCGGATGTCACGAGCCGACCAGTACTTCGGCCTGCTTTTTGCCATGGAAGACCTCTTGCATCGCAAAGTGGATCTCGTCAGCGCTAAAGAGATGCGTAATCCATATTTCATCCGCTCGGTGGAGGCAACGAAAAAGCTTCTGTATGCGGCCTGAATCGCTCAAACTCTTGCAGGACATCGTTACGGCGGGCCAGTACATCCAGGCCGCCATGGAAGGGATGAGCGCATCCGCCTTCGCAGACAACCAGAACGTTCGCTTCGCCGTCGAACGCAATTTCATCATCATTGGGGAGGCGGTGACCCGGCTGAAGCGTGATGACCCGACCTGCGCCGATCATCTGCCCGATGTTCGCCGCATTATTGCGTTCCGCAACATTCTCGTGCACAACTATGAAGTCGTGGAAAGCAAGATCGTATGGGATATCGTGCAGCAGGGCCTTCCCGATCTGCTGGAACAGGCCCGACGTCTCCTGCCCTGAAGTCTTCGCCGGGTGCCGCGCCCCCACGTATCACTCAATGAGTCCGAATCGATCCTTAACCGCACTGGGAGCCTCTTGGACACCTGGGCCCGCATTGAGAAGAAACGCGGCTGAGGCGCCTCCTACGCTTGGGTATGCTTTCCTTCATCATCCCGGCCCATAACGAAGAAGCGGTGCTGCCCGCGACGCTCGACAGCCTGCATCAGGCCGCCCAGGCTGCCGGCCGGCCGTACGAAGTGATCGTGGTGGATGATGCTTCGACGGACCGCACGGCCACCCTGGCCGCCGGGCACGGGGCCCGCATCGTGCCGGTGCAACTTCGGCACATCGCGGCCGTGCGCAACGCCGGGGCCCGTCAGGCCCAGGGGGACATTCTGATTTTCGTGGATGCCGACACCCTGGTGCCGGCCGGGACTCTGACCGCCGCTCTGGCGGCCCTGGACCACGGGGCCGTGGGAGGCGGGGCCCTGGTGGGCTTCGATCAGCCGCTGCGGCTCCCGGTGCGCCCCATCGCCCGGGTGTGGGACGCGCTCTCACGTTGCAGGCGCTGGGCCGCCGGCTGTTTCATCTTCGTCCGCCGCGAGGCATTTGAGGCGGTGGGGGGCTTCGATGAAACCTATTTCGTCAGCGAGGAGATCCATCTGAGCAAGGCCCTCAAGCGGCAGGGCCGGTTCCTCATCCTGCGCCAGCGCGTGATCACCTCGGCCCGCAAAGTGCGCCTGTACGGCGCGGGCCGGTTGTTCCTGATGAGCTTGGCCCTGCTCTTGCGCGGCCCCGGCGCCTGGCGCCGCCGCGAGGGGCTGTGGATGTGGTATGAAGGCCGGCGCGAATCGTGAGCCTCCGCTTGTCGGGGCAGCGGGGGCAAAGGTTTACCGGGCCAGGCGTTCGAGCATGCCGGTGGCGCAGGTGTTCCACTGTTGTTCCTGATCAGCGGTCGGGCTGGCCGCCAGTTCCAGGCTGCCGCGCGCATCCAGCGGGCCCAGGACCTGCAGATGGGCCTCGGCTGGATCGGTGAAAAACCGCAGCAGCAGATGGCCTTGGGGCCCGATGATCGCCCCCGGCAGGGAGGGTTCACGCGTGGGTGCAAGCTGGAAGATCATCACCGGGCCGGCCGGCTCCTGCGGGTCCAGCAGGTCGCGCCCCTGGGAGTGGGCGATGGGGACGTGCCGCCCGGCGATCAGGTGGGCCACCGTGGGCAGCACATCCACGTGGGAACTGGGGCGATCCACCACCTCGGCCGGCACCCCGCAACCGAAGATGGCCAGGGGCACGCGCGTCTGGGCATCCGACAGCCGGGAACCGTGGGCCATGAAGCCGTCATCCAGAATTGACTCCCCGTGATCGCCCGTCAGGACCACGATGGTGTGGGACAGGTCGACACCCTCAAGCGTTCGGCCGATCTGGTCATCCAGGAAAGCCGCGGCGTTCAGGTACCGGTTCAGAATTTCCTGGCGGTACAGTTCGCGGCGCGGGGACTGCACCATCTCTTCGGAAGCCGCCGGGTGGTGCACATCGTACCGGGGCGGGTAGGTGTAGGGGTAATGGGTGGACAGGAGAAAGGCCACCACGAAGCGTGGCTGCGGGGCCGGCCGGGCGAAGATGCCGCGGATGCGGGCCAGCGTGCGTTCATCGCGTCCGGGCCAGTTTCCCTTGTCGTCGGCCACGATGTCGTCAAACACCGTGTGATTCAGGTATTCCTCCATGCGTTCCCAGGCGATCAGGGTGGTCGCCAGATAGGTGGTGAGATAGCCGTTATCGCGCATGGCCAGGGGCCACTGGGCCGGCACATGCTTGTCCAGCGTCTGGTGGTAAGTCAGGGGATAGCGCCCGTAGAGCAGGCTGAACAGGCCGGGGTGGGAGTTGTTGCCGGCCGAGTAGTGGCGGGTCAAGCGCAGGCCCGTGGCGGCGAAGGCGCTCAGGCGCGGCATGTCCTGGGGACACAGCACTTCGTGGCGCCAGCTTTCCAGCACGATCACCAGGACATCCGGCCGGCGCGTTCCTAGGGCCACGGTCCGGTCCGGGGGTGGGCAGGCGATGATGCCGGGCAGAAGCCGCCCGTAAACCGGGGCCAAGGCCGTCTGCAGCCGGTGATTGAACGCATCGAGGGCGTCGGTCGCCAGACCGCCCGTATTACCGACCATGGTTGGCAAGGGTACGGGCAACTCGGCCTCAAGCTGCTGGAAGAGAATGGGCCGGCTGAACAGGCGCTGGGCCGGCAAGGCCACCAGGATGGGCAGCAGGAAGCCGCCCGTAGCCAGAAGGGCCCCGCAGCGCGGCCCCAGTCGGCCACACCAGCCCGCCAGGCGATCCGCCACCGGGTGCGCCACCCGGGCCAGCACTAGGACGGCCAGGGCAACACCCAGGAAGGGTAGGACATAGGGGCCGATGATTGCCCAGGTGCCCCCGCCCACTTCGGTCGCATCCGGATTCTTCAGCAGCGCGGCCAGCGTCAGCACGTGCAGGTTGGTCAGGGCGTGGACCTGTACATCCACCACCAGCCAGAAGGTTACGAGGATGGCCCCCAGCAGGAAGATCGTCCAGGCGCTCTTGCGCCAATCCAGCCAGGCGCACAGGCCGGCTGCGCCCAGCAGCGGGATCATGACCAGCAGCGATTTGGCCCACAAGAGGCCAAATAGCACGAGGTCATCCAACTTGAGTAGCGGGAGCGTCCCGGCCGTGATGAAGCGCCGGTAATGCTCGAATTCCAGTCCCGCGGCAATGACGGCCGGCGCCACCAGGCTGAAGATCAGCATCGTCAGCCACTGCGTCGTCCGAGAATGCTCCAAACTTGCCTGTTGCATAGGCACCCGCCGGTCACCCGCAGACCGTCAACAACTCGGGAACCCCCATGGCCACCCCATTTCGCCCGCCCGTAAAGCGAACTAATGCGATTCTAGCAGTCGGTGGACCTACGGCCAAGGTTCAACGTGGCCAGCGTCGGATGGGGACAGTTCCGGGCCTTCCTGCGTAGCCCCCCTGTTGGTTGGTCGGATCTCCGACCCGTGCAAAAACAGGCCCTTGTAGAGCCCCCAGGCCGAATGCATGTGCCAACGAAACCTACAGTCGCCCCTGGTCACCCTCCCCACGGATGGGACCAAGACCCAGGTTCTGTAATTCTCACCACCCAATCGCGGAAAAAGACAACCCAACGAGGCGACTGGCCGGCTCAGCCCGGCCGGTCGCTGTCTTATCCGGAGGCCGCTCCGGCGACGGATCTTGACTACGGCTCGGCCAGGGCCTGCAGCAGGGGGGCACGCAAGGCCACCTTGGTGGCTGCCAGCGTCCAGCCCAGACCCGCCAGGACAATCGCGGCCACCGTGATGGCCAGGGACCCCAGCAGCCCACCCAAGTCATGCCCCAATATCGCCGGCAAGGCCGCCAGCACCCCGCTGATGGTGCCGATGCCGGCCCCTAGCATCAGAAGAAGCGTGTGCTCTGCCAGCACCAGCCCCATGATCCGGCCCGGGGCAAACCCCAGGGCCCGCAGCACCGCCAACTCGCCCCGCCGCTGGGCCAGATTGCGCATCACCACTACCGCCAGCCCTGCCGAACCCAGAATCATGCCCAGAGCCCCCAGGGCCTGGAAGATCGCCAGGTAGGTGTTCTCCACTGCCAAAAACCGCCCCAGACGCTTGGCTGCGGGAACTACCTCCACGCCTAAATCGCTCCAGTGGTGTACCAGTTGCGACTGCACCTTGCCGACCGTCAGAGGCGGCCGGGGAGCGTCGATCAGGAAGACGCGATCGCCCTCGCCGGGGTACATCTTCAGGAAAGCCGCCTCATCCACAACCAACCGCCCCTGGAATAGCCAGTTAGCCATGATGCCCACGATGCGTACCTGAAACGGCCGGCCGCGGGCATCGACATAATCCAGCGTGTCGCCGACCTTGCGGCCCAGGGCCCAGGTGACCGTCGCATCATCCCCCACGGCCGGAATGACCCGCGAGGCCCGGCCCCCGGCGTCAACCTGCCGGGCCCCGGCCGCCAGCTTTTGCCAGATCTTCGTGGCCGGCCGGCCATCGGCCAGGGAAAAAGACCCGCGCCATTCAAACTGCCCCACATCGACTCCCAGCAGGCCGGGGCGGCGCACCTGGTTCATGTTCAGGCAACTCGCATCCGCCCCTTCATGCAGACGCAGAGCCACCATGGCGGGCGTCTGTGTGGCGCCGCCGGCATCTCCGGCCGGCGGCCTGGCTGGGGGCGCCTGGCGCACGGGCAAGGTGGTTTCGGCGTACAGCGAAAACCCACCCGTACCGGAGGCCCTGCTTTCCGCGTTGGTCGGTGTCTGCCGGTTGGCCCCCACGGCGACGATGATGAACACCCCAAGGGCCAGCATGCTGATCGTGGTCAGGCTCCGCCCGGGACGACGCCCGCTGCTCCACAGGCCGATGCGCCACACGGTCAACACGCGATTCTGCCGCCGTGCGGTCAGGCAAAGGGCGGTCAGACCGATCAGCCCCAGCAGCAGCAGCCCGCCGACACCGAAGAAGACCCCGGCCTGCTCCTGCGGACCCTGCCCCCGCGCGGAAAACACCAGGATCGCGGCCCCGGCCAGACAGGCGATGATCCCTGCCCATGCCCCAAGCCGGGGGAAGGATCTTCGACCCCCGAGGTGCGGGGGGGCAACTCCAGGGGCTGCCGCACACCTGGCCCAAGACCGGGCCGCTGCCCCGCCGGGAACAGTCCCCCGCCGCACGCGACGCCACGTGGCCAGAGCGATGGCCAGGGCAGCCATGACAATGGTGGCCAGGGCCCCCGTCAGCAGCGTGGTCCAGGAAACGGCCAGTCGCAAGGTGGTTTCCCCCACCGCGGCCCGCCACATTGTGCCCAGCGCCAGGAGAATCGACGCCGTAAACCCCACCCCGGCCACCACTCCCACAATGGCGCCCATACCGGCCAGAATCACGCCCTCGACCAAGACCAGCCGGCCCACCAGGCCGCGGCCAAATCCCAGCGCCCGGAGCGTCGCCAGTTCTTCCCCGCGGTCATCCATCGCCAGGCCAAAGAGCAGCCCGGTCAGCAGCAGGGCCGCCACAATCAGGAAAAAGCTGAACCCCACAAACAACTGTCCGAAGTCCACCTGGGCGCCGCGGGCGGCAGCCAGGTCCGTTCCCGAGCGGTAGATGAGCCCGGCGGAGCGGGGGTTGAGCCGGTTGCGAATAGCCGCGGCCCAGTCCTCGGCCGTCCTCCCCGCTTGGGCCGCCACGCGCACGGCCGTACACGCGCCAAGCTGGTTGGCCCACAGCCGCTGCCCGTCGGCCAGACTAAGGAAGGCCTTGGGGGTGCCGCGGTACTCGTCCCAGTAGGCTTCATCCTTGGGCCGAATGCGTTTCAGATCGATGACCACTCCCGGTTTCCAGTCGCGGCAGTCCTCCACATCAGACAGGCCGGGGAAATC
Source organism: Planctomycetota bacterium (assembly GCA_021784455.1). Classification (GTDB taxonomy): domain Bacteria; phylum Planctomycetota; class Phycisphaerae; order Phycisphaerales; family Phycisphaeraceae; genus JAJXSS01. The sequence goes on along the minus strand of JAJXSS010000028.1, from coordinate 4,215 downwards.
GGGCAGGAGCGTGCGGTCGGCCGCCGCCCCGGCCAGGGGGACGATGCCGGCCACCTCGAAGGAGGCCCGCCGCTCGACCAGCCGGCCCAAGTCGCTTAAGGCCCAGTAGGCGATGTGGATCTTATTTCCCTTCCGTGCCGCCAAGTCCCGGGCCAGCCATGCGTTGAGCACGATCTGGCCGGGTTGGATGGTGACACCGGGCAGGGGCACGCCCGCGGCGACGAAAGAGTAGGGGGTGTGATGGCCGCCCATGGCTAAGTCATTGACGAAATAGGTCAGCACCTCGTAGGCCCCGGGCGCGGCTGCCACGGCGGCCCGGGCGAGGGCCGGATCGATGAACACACCCTTGCTGCGCACCTCCCACAGGGGGCCGGCGGGGGGCCCGACGGTGTGGACACCCAGGCCGGCATCTTCGAGACGCCAAGCGGCGCTGAGCCGGGCCGACCAGTCCGTGCCAGCGGCCGGGCACAGGATCAGGTTGGCCATCCCGAGGGCTCCAGCCGCCTGAGCCAGAGCCGCGCGCTGCAGGTAGAAGGTGGCGGGCGACACTTGCGAAGGCTCGAGGCTGAAGCGGCCGAAGTGGGCGGTGTCTACGACCCCGGCGATACGGACGTTGAGGGTGGTGCCGCCCGTTGCGCCGCCTGAGAGCGGGGCATCCAGGGGAAGCGCTTGCCACTGGCCGATGGTCAAGAGCACGGTCTGGCCGATGCGCACCCCCAGCCGGTGCAGGGCGGCGTCATTGACCCAGGCCGGGGTAATCCCATGTGTTTCAGCGGTGGCGGGCGGTCCGGCCTGGGCGGGGGACAGGCGCCAGAAGTTTTCATCCACGCCCAGCACCTGCACATGGGCAAGCCGGGTGCCGGTGGGTTGATATTCGGCGGCGCCGTTGAGGCGCAGGACCGCCGCGGGCGGCAATGTTCCGGCGGCCTTCCCCATGTCGGCGGCCAGGGCCGCGCGGAAGACCCGCGGGCCGGTCTGGGCCACGGCGCCCACCCGGCCCAGCCGGGCCGCGTTCAGATCGTGCAGGCTGGCTTGCATCGAGTCGCCCACCAACAGGGCCCCGGTCAGCACACAGGCGGTGACCGCCGCCGCCAGGGCGACACCCAAGTGCCGTACCAGGCGGTGCTGCAAGCTGCGCAGAACCAGAGTCGAGCGGGTCATGGTCAAGTCTGCAAGACCCCATCCACCAGGCGCAGGCGGCGCTGCAGCCGGCCGGCCAGGTCTTCCCAGTGTGTGACCACGATCAGGGTCACGCCCTGTTCGCGATTGAGTTCCGCCAGGAGTTGGGCCAGGGCCACCGCGGCGGCGTGATCCAGGGCGCCGGTGGGTTCATCGGCCAGGAGCAATCGGGGGCGGTTGATCAGGGCCCGCACCAGGGCCGCCCGCTGCTTCTCACCCCCGGAAAGCTCCGCGGGCCGGTGCTGGTGCCGCTCGCTCAGGCCCACGCGTTCCAGCAGCGAGTGGGCGCGGTTCCACACTTCCGCCGGGACCCGGCGCTCTTGGGCCAAGGTGGGCAGCAGTACGTTTTCCAGAACCGTTAGATGGGGTAGCAGGTGATGGCCCTGAAAGACAAAGCCGATTTCCCGGGCGCGAAGCCGGGCCAGTTCCGGTTCGGGCAGCCGCGCCACCTCCCGGCCGGCCAGGTGGACCCAGCCGCTATCCGGCCGGTCCAGCGTGCCGGCGATGTTCAAGAGGGTCGTCTTACCGCAGCCCGAAGGGCCGACGATCGCCAGCGATTCCCCTTCCCTCACCCGGAGGTCCACCCCGCGCAGAACATCCAACCCCGGACCATAGGTCCGGGTCACACCCGCCAAGCCCACAAACACGGAATCATTCATGCACGAGCCTCGCAATGCCTTCGGCCATGGCGCCTGCGTGATACCGCTCCCGCACCACCTTGTTACCGCGCTGGGCGGCCGCCCGGCACTCCTGGGGGTGATCCAGAGCCCAGGCCAGCTTGGCCGCCAGATCGGCCGCATCGCCCGGCCGGTGCATCCATCCGCCTCCCGTGGCGGCCACCAGCTCGGGCAAAGCTCCCGATTCCGGTATTACAACCGGCACGCCCGAGGCTAGGGCTTCCACAACATACAAGCCAAACGCCTCGGAATACCGCACCGGCACAGCCAGCACCGACATTTGCGGCAAAAGGGCCAACTTGCGGGCCCGGTCCACGTTGGGATGAAACTGCACCCGCCGGGCCAGTCCCGCGGCTTGAAGCTGCTTTTTAAGCCCATCCACATAGCGGCGGTCGCCGTCCGTACAGGCGCCCACGAGGCAAAGGTGGGCCGTCGCGGCCGGTCCGGCCGGTGGTCGGGTGCGGCACAGCATCAGGAACGCTTCCACCAGAATGTCCAGCCCCTTGTCCGGATGCATCCGGGCCAGGAATCCGATGGTGGGGGGGCTGGGAGATTCTGTGGCCGGTTCGTGGCCGTGCAGGGGGATGCCATCGGGTACGACCGTGATACGCTGCTGCTTCAGCCCCAGACGCTGGGCCATCATCTGCGCGTAATACGTGCTGGGGGCGATCAGGTGATCGACCTGGGCGGCGTGTTGGGCCACCATGTCCCACACCCCCTGGCGGTACGGGGGTGGCAGGCGATCCAGGAACAGGTCCTCCCCCTGCAGGGAACAGAGGATCGGGGCGCCCAGGCGCTCGATCAGTGCCGGGGCCAAGCCCAGCAGAAGTGCGTTGGAAAGCAGCACGGCCGCAAACGGCCCTTGCCCGGCGGCCCAGGCGGTCAGACGCTCAAGTTCCTTGACTTGCCGGCCCTCCTTGCCGCGCAGCATGGACAGGGCCATGGCCCCGTGGTCCTGCGGCGTGGTCATGTGTGCCCGCCGGGCGGCGGCGGTCAGCAGCCAGCGGGCATCGAGCAGCCGGTCTACCCAGCGGGGGGTGTGGCGGAACAGAGCCCACTTCTGCTGCAGATAGGCGTTGATGCCGCCAAAGAACAGCGGCCCCTTCTGCTCCAGCGGCTCATCCACCACCAGGGGCAGGTACATCGGGGCCACCACCACCTCGTGCCCACGCTGCCTCAGTTCGCCCACCAGCCAGTTGTCGCGCAGACAACCCCCGCAGTGGAAGGTGCCCGTGCCGGGAGTGATTTGGAGGAGTTTCAAGGGGCTGGGCTCAATCAGTTGGGGCGGCGGGGGGCCAGGAATCGCCCGGCAAAGGCCTGCACGGTGCCATCATCCGTGGTGACTACGATCAACGTCCCTTGGGGATCCGCCACCACGGCTGGGGCCGTGGCGATCCCCGGGCCCACCCGATACGACCAGAGTTCCCGTCCATCTTTCAGGCTCAGGATATACAACCGCCCGTCATCGCTGCCCACAATGACCTTGCCGTCGGCGATGACGGGAGAGGAGTCTACCTCCCCGCGGGTGGTGAAGGACCAGCATTCTCGCCCGGTGGCCCGGTCCAGGGCATGCACCTGCCGGTCGCGTCCGCCGAACACCACGCGGTCGGCGGCGACCGCCGCCGAGCTGAAAAACGGATGGTCCCCCTGACTGAATTTCCAGATCGTGGCGTGATGGTCCAGGTTCACCGCCAGCAGACGCCCGGCATATTGGCCGATGTAGGCAACCCCGTCGGCCACGGCCGGTGAGGCGGCCACATAGGAGCCCAGATCGACGCTGGCTTCGCCCCGGCCCGTGGCCAGGGCCACGATGTGCAGCCGGTTGTCGCAGCCGCCGATCACGACCCGTCCGGCTGCGGCCGGGAGGGTGGCGGCCCGGGCGGGGCCGGTCGTCGCCCCCGCATCCCCGGCAACGATGGCCGGAGTGCCGTTGACGTAGCTGCCCGTCGTATATTTCCAGCACAGGGTGCCCTGGGACGCAGTCAGGCAGTACAGGTTGGCATCGTAACTGCCGAACAGAATGACCTCGGTTCCATCGGGCAACACCGCCCGGTTGGCCGCTCCGGCCACCTTGCCCCCCGTGCGGTAGGACCAGATTTCCCGGCCGGTGGCCGCGTTCAGGGCGTAAAAATCACCATCCGTGGCGCCGATGTACAGGCGGCCACCGCGGAGCAAAGGCGAAGCTTCGACCGGGGCCTTGGTCCCAAATCGCCAACGGCGGTCGCCGGTCAGAGCATCCAGGGCGTAGACCTGTTTGTTATCGCAGCCGAAGAAGACCAGGCCCTGGGCGATGACGGGCGACGAGTGGATGGCGTCTGGGGCCTTGTACGACCAGAGCGGGGACAGCGGCTTTCCAGAA
>JAJXSS010000427.1 GCA_021784455.1 Planctomycetota bacterium | reverse complement strand
ATTGCAATCTCTATCCGCCCGGGGACGCGCCGGCCGCCGGCCGGGCCGCCCCAGAAGCAGGTTCGCCCGCGAGTGCAGGCACTCGCAATCGGGCGCCCCGTTGATCACCATGACCGCCCCCAGCGAACGAGCCTGGATTTCCTGACGGGCGGTCAGGCCCCGGCCCAGAAGGGCCCAACGCTGTTGGGGCCAGCGGGCCCGGACCACCCGGATCAGGGCCCATACCGTCATGTCCGGAATCTCCTGCCCCGCCAGCAGCAGGTCGAAGGAGATCAAACGCAGCAGAGCCAAAGCCTCCGCCCCAGTCGAGGCCGCGGTGATGTCCAGCCCCGGCTGCCGGGCCGGAAGGCCGGGAAGCCCCACGGCCAGGAGCGGCAGTTCGGTGGGCCGCACCGCATCGAGTCGCAGGTTGGCTGGGCTGGTCATCATGGTCTGGCTTCCATAATGCGAGACCCGTGCCAGAGCGAGATGATCCATCTCTCGTGGCCGGTAAGTTGCGTCAGCACATCAAGATACGTTGGCACTCAAGAAATGCGCTCCGGAATCGGCGGGCTGAGCCGGCCTGGTGATTATGACCCGTTCGGCCCCGCCAAGTCCAGCCTAACTCTCATCCTCAGCACGGCTTGCCCACGAACAGTTCATTTTGCACCGGCCGCTCAAAACAACCCGCCGCGGGAACGGCAACTCAGGCCCCCAGGTGGAGTTCGCACCGACCCGTCATGCGGAATGCTGCCCAAGAAACAATGTCCCCGGGACGAGTTACGCCCGCCGCCCCGTCCTGGTTTCAAAAGAATGGCCGAGAAAGCGCAACCACGCCCTCCGATAGGGAAATCAAGCACAGTCGTGATGGTTTGAGGCCGCTGGGCCGGCCGCTGCTGCTGCCTGGGCCCGGGCGGATAGCAAAGGTGGTAAGGCGTTTCTATTCCGAGCGCCGGGGCATCGGCACGTGCAGGCGGGTGATCAGCCGGTTGAGCCGCTGCACATTCACCCCCAGCAGCCGGCTGGCCGCCGCCTTGTTGCAGTGGGTCTGGCGCAGCACCTGGGCAATCACCTCGCGCTGCACCACATCCAGGCGCAGCGCCCCGGTCCCTCCTGCCGCGCTCACCCCGCTATGCAGGTGGGCGGGTAAATCCCACACTTCGATGTCCGGCCCCTGGGCCAGCACATGGGCCCGTTCCATCACGTTGGCCAGCTCACGCACATTTCCCGGCCAGCCATGGCTCTTGAGCAGGGCGGCCGCCTCGGCGGTCAACTGGCGCCGGGGCTCGCCATAAAGCTCGGCCTGGAGCCGCAGGAAATGCTCGGCCAGGGGCAGAATGTCCGACCCACGCTCGCGCAGCGGCGGCAGGTTCAGCGTCACCACGTTCAGCCGGTAATACAGGTCCTGGCGGAAATCCCCCCGCTGCACCATGTCCGCCAGATTGCGATGGGTGGCCGTGACGATCCGCACATCCACTGCGTGGGCCTGGGTCCCGCCCACCGGCACCACGCGGCGTTCCTGAATCACGCGCAGCAGTTTGGCCTGCAGCGGGGCGGAGAGTTCACCGATCTCATCCAGAAACAGCGTGCCGCCATGGGCGGCCCGGATGAACCCCAGCGTGTCGCGCACCGCCCCGGTAAACGCCCCGCGCACATGGCCAAAGAGTTCGCTTTCAAAGAGCGTGTCGGTCAAGGCCGAGCAGTCCACCGGAATGAAGGGCCGGCGGGCCCGGGGTGATTGGGCGTGCAGATAGTGGGCGACCATCTCCTTGCCGGTCCCTGTTTCCCCCAGGATCATCACCGTGCAGTGCCGCCGGGCCACGGCCGACGCCGTCGAGCGAACGGCCGCGAACGTCTCGGACTGACCGATCAGTGTTTCCGGGCCAAAGGCCCCGGCAAGATCATCGGTATCGTCAAAATCGCCTCTGAGACAGGCTTCCACCGGATCATGAGCCGACAGAGAATCAACTCTCTCGCGAAACATCTCGCGTGGGAGTTTTCCCGGCCCCGTGTTTTCACTTGTAACGTGCATGACCCCGGTTGCTCCCCAGGCCGCCGCGGACACCAACGGTCCCTAAAGTTGCGATCTCTGCCCCGAACGGCTCCCGTTTATCCGTTCGGGTCGAGATCAGAACAATACCCTAGGATTTCTTGTTCAGCAAATGTTTCGAATACTTTAGCATAATTACATATAAGTTGTAAGATATGGTAACAAATATACTTATGTTATATTAGAACGAATATCAGGATCTATTTTTCTTGTGATTGGCTAAGGTATGCCGATTTTTAACAAATTGTGCATCGGATCGGCACCCTGCCGGCGCCCAGATCGTCTCTCTGCGACTCCATCCTCATGGCTGCGGTTGCCGCATAGGATGCCCTATGCCAAACGCTGCGATCCAGGTCTATCTGATTCGCCATGGAGAGACCCAGTGGGCCCGGGACGGGCGGCACACGGGGCTGACCGACATCCCGCTCACCGATCTGGGCCGGCAGCAGGCCCGCTACCTGGAGCCCATCTTTCATAGCCATCCGTTCCAGCGCATCCTGAGCAGTCCCCTGAGGCGAGCGCTGGAAACGGCGGAACTGGCCGGTGTGGGTGGCCGGTGCGAGCGCATGAATGACCTGCACGAATGGGATTACGGCCAATATGAAGGTCTGACCACCCCCCAGATTCAGCAGCAGGTCCCCGGCTGGTCCATCTGGTCGCACCCGTGCGCCGGTGGCGAGACGATTGACCAAGTCGCCCAGCGGGCCGGCCGGGTCATCTCCTTGGTGCGATCCACACCGGGGGATGTCGCTTTATTCGCCCACGGGCATTTCTTGCGCCTCCTGGCAGCATGCTGGCTGGGCCTGCCTCCGCAGTTTGGCCGGCAACTGCTGCTGGAAACCAGCACTCTCTCTATTCTCACGATGGAGGGGGCATCGGCGGCCATCCGAACCTGGAATGGCCCCTTGTTGACGGCGGCCTGTGCGGTGCCTTGGTCGGAGGCGCCGAAGTGAGGGCGGTTCATCAAGCATCCGCTCCCCAACCACCCCTGGCCCGGCCCGCGGCCCCCCGGAGGCCGGGAAAAGACGCTAACGCCCCAGGAGGAACAATCCGCCGCCACCGGCGCCGGGAATGGTGGACAACATGGACATGAAATTCATTTGAGCGGTGGAGGTCCACGGCTCCAGCGAAAGAGGAACCCAGTCGTACGCTGCAACGGCACCCGGATCGAGGCCCACCGCGGCCGCAGACGGGGTCTTCAGCAGACTGTGTACCGCACACGTCAGCAGCACATCACAAGGCCGGGTCGATTCTTCACCCGCAAGCAGCCATGCCATCTCGGCCCCTGGCCGGGTAGTTCGGGCGGCCGGAGCCGGAGTGGTCTGCGCCACGAGCAAGACAGACCAGGGGGACATCTTCAGAGCCACGGCGATCTGGCCCACGGGCGATGTGACGGTCGCCGAGGCAGCGGCCTGGCAAACCCAGCCCGCGCAGCCGATATCCTGGAGAATCGAGCGGCTCAGCGGCGAGGCGTGCCCAGGCACAATGGACGAAGCCAGAGCCGGCCAAGCCATCAGGAAGGCGCCTACCGCGACGATTCCCGACCGGAAGCCTCCAAGTCCTTGTCGAGTCAAGATATCGGCTTTCTACCCCAAGGCTTTCATGTTCGGCAGACACGGGAATGAGCCCATCCGGTCGGGGAATCGGCGACCCGGCTTGGACACAGGCTGTCCGCAAAACCGGCCCCCGAGGGTGACCGGCCGCAGACCCTCCGGATTCCCTGGAAAGTCACAAATTCAAACCGACTATTCAGCGGTATCGCGCCGGTACCGGAAAACAGCGTCTCATTGCGAGGACTTGGAGGCT
>JAJXSS010000426.1 GCA_021784455.1 Planctomycetota bacterium | reverse complement strand
GGCGGCAGCCAAGGCGGCCCTGGCGGACGTGGAAAAGGCCTCCCGGAAACAGGGGGCGAAGAAGAAGTGACCCCCGGAAACATTGGCTAGTGGCTGGCGATCAGTGGCTGGCCACCCGCTGAATAACGCAAGACCCACGTGCTGCCAGGCGCGTGGGTCTTGTGCTATCCGGAATCATCCTGATTTGAGGCCCGCAGGGCTGCGAGTTGCAGCGGCCGGGTGCCGTAAGACCCCAGAGGACAGGCCTATGCTTTTTAGCTTGGCATTCCGCTTCATCTGAGGCCCGAAGGATCACTCTCGAGTCAGATTGGTACAATCACCCGGCAAAGCCGCCAGGGCCAGCCAGCAGACATTCCTTGACGAGATCACGTGGCGCATTGTCGAGGCTCTGGGCCCCCGAGCGGGGTGGTACTCTTTGGCGGCCGGGCCTGTGGCCCAGTCCATCCAGACGGCGATATCGATCTCATGGTGGAATTGGGCAGCCGTCCGTCTTACACCGAGTGGCAGGTCCCCAGGCCAGAGGCCAAGGATGGTATCCGCTGTGACGTTGTCTGCTGGCCTTGGTGCGACCTGGGGCCTTGGGGCCAAGTGCAATATGTGGTCTAGCGGGCGGCCTACTTCCGATAATATACCGATCGGGACATCGCGGCCAGGCGGTGGCGGTGTGCCCGTGGGAGGTATCACGACATGCGCAAGCTTGTGCGTTTGGCGGTGCTGGCCGGATTGATGGTGGCCAGTACCGGTTTGATGGGTTGCCAGAAGGAACTGGTGAAGGACTATGCCCGGCCGCTGCCTGAGGGCGTGCCGGCGCTGCGCAAGATCACCAATCCCAAGGAACTGCCGGACCTGAAGGCGGCTTACCTGAACCGGGGGGACCTGGTCGATGCCCTGAATCGCAGCCTGGGGTGGTTCGCCAAGACCTCCACCCAGCAGTTTTATCCGCTGCAGGGCTTTACGCACGACCAGGCCCAGGCCAGCGTGCTGGCCTTCAAACAGATCCTGCTGACCAGTTCCGGACCGCAGGATTTCCAGCGGCGCATCCTGCAGGATTTTGATGTGTGGACCAGCGTGGGCTGGGATGGCTCAGGGGTGGTGTATTTCACGGGCTATTACACGCCGGTTCTGACGGCTTCGCGGGTCCAGACACCTGAATATAAATATCCGCTATACACCAAGCCGGCCGATCTGGTGCGGGATCCGGCCACGGGCCAGACGCTGGGCCGGCAGATCGACGGGCAGCTAAAGCCCTACCCCACGGGGGCGCAGATCGAGTATTACCCCCAGCTTCTGGGCCTGACCGGGCACGAACTGGTGTGGCTGCGCAGCAAGCTGGACCGCTACATCGTGCGCGTGCAGGGTTCGGCGAAGCTGCATCTGACCGATGGTTCGACGATGTACATCGGCTACGCCGCCGATAACGGCCGGCCCTACACCAGCATCGCCAAGAAGATGGTCGAGGATGGGCGGCTGGATCCGGACCACGCGGGATTGCCGGCCATCCGGCAGTATTTTGAGCAGCATCCGCAGGACCTGGATTACTACATCAGCCAGAACGAGCGCTATATCTTTTTCCAGACCTACGATGGCACGAACTGGCCGGCGGGTTCCCTGGGCTTCCAGGTGACGCCGTTCCGGACCCTGGCGACGGATAAGAAGATCTTTCCGCGGGCGTGCCCGACGCTGGTGGTGACCAAGATTCCCTCGGCCGATGGGGGGCAGGCCCCATTCGATCAGTTCATGGTGGATCAGGACACGGGCGGGGCCATCCGCGCCCCTGGAAGGGCGGACATCTACATGGGGATCGGTTCCCAGGCCGAGGCGATTGCCGGACAACAGGCGGCCGAAGGGCGTCTGTATTACTTCATCCTCAAGCCGGACCGGGTGCAGGCGTGGCTGAGCCAGGCTAGTGCGGCGGCGGGTCAAGTTCCGGTACCGGCCCCGGCGCCATTGCCGGCGCCGATGGGGCCATAAGAGACGTACCCTGGCACGCCCTACGGGCGGAGGCGAGCCAGGGGCGGCCGGCCGGACGGGGCGGATGCGGTAGACTGATTTCGTGGGAAACCCCTGGGTATATGTGGGCGGTCTCATCCTGCTGGCCGCTATCGGGCTGGCACTGGTGCTGGCGGTGCTGTCATTGCGCAGCCGGCGGCTGGTGAAGGGCGACCGGTTGGCGATCCGGAGGGAAGGCCCGCGGCTGGTCCGGTGGGTCATTCGCGTGATCCGCATCGTCGTGGTGCTGCTGGCGGGGCTGGTGGTGCTGGCGGCGGGGGTGGTGATGCTGGTGACGCCCGGGCCGGGGATTCCCACCATCCTGCTGGGCTTGGCCATCCTGGCCTCGGAATTTGTGTGGGCCCGCATCATTCTCAGGCGTTTGCTGCAGGTGGCGGGGCTCGTGGGTGAGCGGGTGGGGCTGACCGCACGGGAATTGCCGCCGGATGCGGGCCGGATCCGGCGCTATGGATTTGCTGTGGGGCAGTTTCTGCGCCCCATGGCCCGGCGCCTGGGGTTGAGCGCCGTGCCGGTCCGAGGTTCTGGTAAACTCTCGCCGATGCAAGCGCTGATCGTAACCCTTGATGGACCGGCCGGATCAGGTAAATCCAGCGTGGCACGGCTCTTGGCCCAGCGGCTGGGGGTCATGTTTCTGGATACCGGGGCGATGTATCGCGGCCTAACCGCCCTGTGCCTGGAGCAGGCGGTGGATCCGGGTCAGGACCCCCAGCAGGCGGTGGCACTGGGCCAGCGGGCACGCTTCCGGTTTGACTGGCACACCGATCCGCCCCGCCTGCACATCGAGTATGCCGGGGTGGACCGCGATGTGACCGATCGTTTGCGTGATGCGGATGTGACGCGGGCGGTCAGCGATATTGCCTGCAATTCCGGGGTACGGCGGCTGATGGTGGCAATGCAGCAGCGCATCGGGGAGGAGCATCCGCGGCTGGTGACGGAGGGACGCGACCAGGGATCGGTGGTGTTTCCCAAGGCCCAGGTCAAGTTCTACCTGGATGCCCGGCCTCAGATCCGGGCCCACCGCCGGGCCGAGCAGCTTCGGCAGGCCGGTAAGCCCGCCGACGAAGCCCAGATTCTTCCCCAGATCATCGAACGAGATCGCCGCGACATGGCCCGGCCGGATGGCCCGCTGGTGTGCCCGGAAGGGGCGATCCGCGTGGACACCTCGGACATGACACTGCCACAGGTGGTGGACACCCTGGAACGCCAGGTGCGGGAGCGGGCTGCCGCCAGCGTGTCCGGGGCATCTGCGGCCCAACAGGGTTAGTGCCGATGGCAGCGCAGCGCCAGGCCAAAGACATCCCGATCGTCCGGCGACCCGAGGCCTGGGGCCGGCGTGTGTGGTGGCGATTGCTGCACGCGATCTGCTGGGTGTGGTTCAAGACGCTGTACCGCCACCGCGGCTACGGGGTTCAGAACATCCCGCATCAGGGGCCGGTGATCTACCTGACCAACCATCAGTCCTTCTTCGATCCCATCATTGTGGGGCTGACGGCGTGGCGCCGGCCGTTCTATGCCCTGGCGCGGTCCAGCCTGTATCTGCCGGGGCTGGGCTGGTTGATCCGCTCGCTCAATGCGATCCCTGTCGACCGCGGGCAGGCGGATATGAGTGCCATGCGGCGCTGCCTGGAGGTACTGGGTCAGGGCTATGCCCTGCTGGTGTTTCCCGAAGGCACGCGGACGGCCGATGGCACGGTGAAGGCCTTCAATCCCGGCACGATTCTGCTGATCAAGCGTTCGGGGGCGATGGTCGTGCCGGTGGCTATCAGCGGGGCCCATGAAGTGTGGCCCCGCCAGCGGAAGCTGCCGCGCATCTTGGGGCGGATCAAGGTGAGCTTCGGGGCGCCCGTGCCGGCGGCCACACTCCTGGAGCGCCCGCCCGAGGAAGC
>JAJXSS010000425.1 GCA_021784455.1 Planctomycetota bacterium | reverse complement strand
CCACTTCCTCGATCGATATCTTGACAAACGGTGTTGAGTCGTAGGGATAGACCACCTTCATCCCCGGCGGAAAGTACTTCGACAGCTCCGCCATCTTCGCCTTGACGCGATCGGCGGTTTCCAGCGCGTTGGCCCCGGCCGCCAGCCTGATCGCCACCCCTCCCAACGGTTTGCCGTTATAGAACGACTGAATGTCGTAATTCTCGGTGCCGATCCTGCTTTCGGCCACATCCTTGAGCTTTACGGTGGAGCCGTCGGGGTTGGTACGCAGGACGATGGCATCGAACTGATCTGAGGTCTGGAGCAGGGATCGGGCGTTGATGGTGGCGTTGAGCTGCTGGCCGCGAACAGCGGGGGTTCCGCCGAACTGGCCCGCCGATACCTGAACGTTCTGGGCCTGCAGGGCCGTAATCACGTCGTTGGTGGTCAGATGGTAGTTGTTGAGCTTGGCCGGGTTCACCCAGATCCGCATGGCGTTCTGGGTGCCGAACACGAGGATCTCCCCCACTCCGTCCAGGCGGCTGATGATGTCCTGGAGGTTGGAGACCATGTAGTCGGTCAGGGAGTTGCGGTCCATGGAGCCGTCTTCCGACACGAGGCCGACGATCAGCATGTAGTTCCGGCCGGACTTGACCACCGATATCCCCTGCTGCTGCACGATCTGGGGTAGAAGCGGCGTGGCCAGCTGCAGCTTGTTCTGCACCTGCACTTGGGCGATGTTCGGGTCGGTGCCGGCCTTGAAGGTCAGGATAATGGACACCGCCCCGGACGAGTCGCTGGTGGAGGCCATGTATATCAGGTTGTCGATGCCGTTCAGCTTCTGCTCGATGACCTGGGTGACCGTATCCTGCGCCGTCTGGGCCGAGGCCCCCGGATAGGTGGCGTTGATGGCGATCTGGGGCGGCGCGATGGCCGGATACTGGGAAACCGGCAGGCTCTTGATCGACAGCAGGCCGGCCAGCATGACCATGATGGCGATCACCCAGGCGAAGATCGGGCGGTTGATGAAGAAACGGGGCATGGAGGGGCTCCTTAGATAGTAGTCCGACCTGTCGGACAGGTCAGACGGGGCGGACTATTTTTGAGTTGCAGGTGTTGCTGTGAGTGGCGCTGCCGGTTTGCTGCCGAACGGCACCGCCTTGACCTGTGTTCCGGGCCGGGCCCTCTGGATTCCTTCCAGGATGACACGGTCACCCGCCTTCAGCCCATCGGTCACCAACCAGTTGTCGCCGACGGTCCGGGCTACCTTGATGACCCGCGGCTCCACCTTCTCCCCGGCGCCGACCATCATGACCATGGCGTCCCCGTTCTGATCGCGGGTCACGCCCCGCTGCGGAACCAGGAGGGCGTTCTCATTCACCCCCTCCTCCACGACGGCCCGGACGAACATCCCCGGCAGCAGGGTCTGCTTCGGGTTGGGGAAGAGCGCCCGCAGGGTGATGGAGCCGGTGCTCTGGTCCACGGTGACTTCGGAGAACTTCAGGGTGCCCGGCAACGGATAGGCGCTGCCGTCCTCCAGCAGCAGCTTGACCCGCGCCTGGCTGGCGCCGTCGTGTTTCAGCAGGCCGCTGGCCAGGCTCTGCTTCAGCTTCAGCAGATCGGCGCTGGACTGGGTGACGTCCACGTATATCGGGCTGAGCTGCTGGATGGTGGCCAGGGCTGCCGGCTGGTTGGCCGTTACCAGGGCGCCGTCGGTCACGGCCGAGCGGCCGATCCGCCCCGAAATCGGGGCGGTCACCCGGGTATAGGCCAGGTTGATCCGGGCTGTCTCCACCGCCGCCCTGGTGGCGGCGACGTCGGCCTCGGCCTGCTTGAGGGCTGCCTGGGCGTCGTCGTTGTCCTGCTGGCTGACCGCCTTGATCTTCACGAGATCACGGTAGCGTTCCGCCTTGAGTCGCACCGCGGTCAGGGTGGCATCCGCCTTCGCCTCGGCGGCCTTGGCGCTGGCGAATGCCGCCTGGTAGGTTGCGGGATCGATCTGGTACAGCACTTGGCCGGCCTTCACATCGGAACCCTCGGTAAAGAGGCGTTTCTGGATGATCCCGCTCACCTGCGGCCTCACTTCGGCGATCAGGTACGGCGAGGTGCGGCCGGGGAGTTCCGTGGCAAGGGTTACCTGCCGCGGCTGGACCACCACCACCCCCACCTCCGGAGAGGGCGGCGGAGAGGTCTTGGCCTGGCGTTGCTGTTTGCCGCAGCCGGCCAGCAGCAGGCCGGCAACGAGCGTGCCGGCCACGAAGAACGGTCTGATTCCGCGAATGTCTGACATGGGGAACACCTCTAAGAAAAATGTAGGAATGAATGTTCATTCCAGAAGTAAAAAACGCCGCGCCATGCGAGGCGGGTGCAACGATGGGGCGGCTATCGTCTTACTGCGTCCCAGCACGCCTCGATGGTCCTGGTGATCAGTTGCTTGTCCAGGTGGATGAAGCCGAGGATGTGGTCCCGCGCCGCGGCGAGCAGGGGGCCGAACGCCAGGTCGAAGAGAATGACGAGCGGGAGGTCCTTGAGCACCTGCTGGGCCGTGCCCTGCTCGAACAACTCCTTGAAGGCGTTGCAGCCACCCTCCCGATTTCCCAGGAGTTTGTCCCGTCGGACGGCCACGCCGTAGGGTGAGTTGTGAAACTGCTCCAGGTAGCGGAAATCCAGGGGATGCTCGATAAAGTAGCGTAACAGCGCCGTGCCGAGGTGGAGAAAGCGCGCCCTGAAGGGCGCGTCTGCCGCATAACCCTCCATGAGGAGTTGCTGCATCTTGCCTTCGATCTCACCGTACAGTTCGTTGATGAGGACATCCTTGTTCTCGAAGTAGCGGTAAATCGTTCCGGCTCCAACCCCGGCCCGCTCGGCGACCATGGCCATGGGGGCGCCGTGGAAGCCGTGCTCGGCAATCAGTTCCAGTGCGGAGCGAATGATTTCGTCACGCTTATCCGGCTTTGTCATGATTCTCCCGACTTACAAATTGAATGAACATTCATTCCTTTATAGTCGCAGAATAATGCGTTTGTCCAGCACTAATTTTACTGGATCAGGCGATCTCTTCGATCCTGCCGCCCGGTTTCAGCCTGAAGCGGCTGCCGCGCCATTCCACGCGGTTGCCCAGGAACGACAGCGCCCAGGTGCAGAAGGCAAGCATGTCCCGCACCGGGATCAGCCAGAGCCAGCGGGGCAGCAGGCTGTCGGCCACGAACCTGCGGCTGTACATGGTGGTGATGCTTAGGCGCACGGCGTAGAGCAGTCCGATGGCCGCCAGGGCGATGGGTGTGGTGGGGGCAATGATGGCAGCCAGCAGGGCCGCCGGGAAGGGGAGGGTGATGCCGGAGGCCAGGTAGCCGCCCGGACGGCTGACCCGCATGGTGCGGGCCCAGCGCAGTTGCCGCGTCAGTACCGTTGGCAGGCTTTCGGCCCTGACCATGCTCTCCACGAAGCAGCTGTCCAGGGCGATCAGCCAGCCGGCGCGGTGTATCTTGTTGCCCAGCTGATAGTCGTCCGCCAGGTAGTCCGCCAGGGCCTGGAAGCCGCCGATGGCCGCCAGAGCCTCGCGGCGGACCGCCATGGAGGCGCCCAGGGCGAAGGAGAGACCTTCCAGGTGGAGCGCCACCAGGACATTGGGGATCATCTCGCTGGTGAAGCCGGTGGCCTCCACGGCGGTGGCGACATTGCGGACCAGTGATGTGCGGTAGAGTGAGGTGACCAGCCCGACCCGGGGATTGCTGAAATGGGCGGTCACGCTGGCCAGGTAGTTTGCCGGGACGCGGATGTCGCTGTCGCAGACAATGATGATGTCGTGTCTGGCCCGTGGGAAGGCGTTGATCAGGTTGGAGACTTTGTAGTTCGGCCCGTGGATCGCCGGGTTGATCACCAGGGATATGTCGTGTCCGGGATGGTCCTCAACGAGCTGCCGGATGA
>JAJXSS010000424.1 GCA_021784455.1 Planctomycetota bacterium | reverse complement strand
AGCGGGGATGAGGCGCCCCGGTTCCTTGGCCCTACCCCGGATCCCAGACCCCAGACCCCCTATAATCGCCCCCATGGTGGAAATCAGCCGCACGGTGCGCTTCTGCCTCACCGACCGCCCCCCGGCCGCCGGGGCTGCCGAGCCGGCGCGGCACAACACCTTCTCGGCTTGGCCCCCCCTGCGCGGCCTGGACCGCTTCTACCAACTGGAAGTCACCTGTGCCGGCAGGCCGGATGAACAGACCGGCTACCTCGTCAACATCTCCCACATCGATAGCGCCGTGCGCCGCCTCGCCCTGCCCCTGTTTCAGGCCGCCCTGGCCCACGGCGGCGCGGAAGAAGTGCCTCTGGGCCACCTGCTGCGCGCCATCGCCAGCGCCCTGGGCCCCGAACTGGGCCCCGACTTCCGCCGCCTCAAACTGCTTTTGACCCCGTTTTTCAGCCTGACCCTCCAGAGCCACGACATGGACCAGCTCACCATCCGCCAGCAGTTCGAGTTCGCCGCCGCCCACCGCCTGCATGTGCCCGACTTCTCCGCTGCGGAAAACCTTCGCACTTTCGGCAAGTGCAACAACCCCGCCGGCCACGGCCACAACTACCGCCTCGAAGTGGCCGTACGCGGCCCCATCGATGCCACCGGCCGGGTGGTCAGCGCCGAAACCATCGACGCCACCGTGGACCGCGCCGTCATCCAGCCCCTGGACCACAAGCATCTCAACCTCGATGTGCCCCACTTCGCCCACCTCAACCCCTCCGTGGAAAACATCACCCGCACCATCTATGACTGGCTCCAGCCGCCCTTTGCCGCCCAGGGCCTGACCCTCGAAGAAGTGCGCGTCTGGGAAACCGAAAAGACCGTCTGCACCTACCGCGGTCCTCAGGACGGCCCCCGCTGAAGGGCCTGCCTCTCACGCCCCCGCCCGCGCCCGGTACAGGGCCGGCGGCAGACCCATGCGGCGGGCAAACACCCGCGAAAAGTAGAAGCGGTTGGCGAACCCCGTCTGGGCCGCGATCGTCTTGATCGAATCCGCGCTGAACACCAGCCGCTGGGCCGCCGCCGCAATGCGCCGCTCCAGGATGAACTGCCCGGGCGTCTGCCCCATCGCCGCCCGGAAGCGCCGGGCGAAGTGATCCGTGCTCAGATGGCCCAGCCGGGCCAGTTCCGGGTTGCCCAGCGGCTCGCCCAGCCGGGCCTCGATCTGCCCCAGCACCGGCGCCAGCCAGTCCGGAGCTTTCAATTGCTGCATCGAGCGCGCACGCTCCGCCGGCGCCAGCCCCTCCAGCAGCCGCACCAGGGCCAGGTGTATCAGCCCCTTGGCCGCCAGCACCGTCACCGGGTCGGCACTGCCATGGGCTTTGAGCGCCCGCTGCACCTCGCCCAGCAACAGTTCCAGCCCCGCATCCGCCGCCAGGACCACCGGCCGGCCGAACAATCGCCGCACCGCCACCCCCGGCAGGCCAATCACGTCAAAATGCGCGTACGTGTGCCCCACCGGGCGGTCGCAGAAACAGTCAAACTGCACCCACGCCGGGATCAGATGCACCCGCCCTGCTTCCAGTTCGTGCCGGCCGCCCGCCCAACCCACCGCCGCCCCCGCCCCGTCATCCACGTACAACCGCCAGTACGACGACAACACCCCCCGCGCATGCCACGCCGGTCCGATCACCACCCGGTCCACATTGAACACCCGCACGAATAACCGGTCCTCCAACCGGTGATCCACCAGAAACGCCCCCTCATCCTTCCGCGGGCCAGGGAGATCTCCGGGGGCCGCGCTCTTCTTCGTCCCCTGGAAATCGGCCATCGGCCCACGGCCATCCTTGCTCCCGCGCCCCGCCCACTTCCTGCTCGTCCCACGGCGCGAGCTGTCCTGCATCCGGCTCATAGCGGAATAAGATACATAACGCCCGCCATAAAATACAGTCATCGTGCTTCCATAGCGCTATTCTTCAAGCAGCGACGACGCCAGCGGATACAAACCACATCCGACCTGCCCGTCTTCCTCCCGCCCCTTGGCCGCAGGAGCCATCCATGACCTTCACGCCCCGCATCCAACCCGAGATTTACCGACTCCTGGCCGCCTGGCGCTACCTTGAACACGCTGCCTTGAAGATCACGGCCGGCTGGGGTCGCGGCGCGGCCGACTGGCAGGACAAACTCGCCGTCTGCCACCATGTCTGGCTCCAGGCCCAGATCGTCGAGCGCCTGCGCCGCCGCCTGGCCATGTACCCCGGCGGCCGCGAAGAAGCTCCCGTTCCCCAGGCTTTCGAGGATCTGGCCAACCACCTGCTCCTGGCCCGCGATTTCCCCCAGGCCATGGCCGGCCTGCACACCATCCTCCATCCTGCCCTGGCCCGGGCCTACACCCACTACCTCACTCAGGCCCACCCTGTCCACGACCGGCCCACACTCGATATCCTCCACGAGATCCTGGCCCTCAAATCCACCCAGGCCCGTTGGTACGAAGACTACCGCACCCGCAACCCGGCTCCCCTCGACCCCGCTTACCTCGACCGTGCCCAGGCCTACCTCGCTCATCTGGGCCACCTCACCCAGCCCTTGCCCCCCACCGAGCCCCACGCCCGGCCCTGTGGCCAGCGCGCCGAACTGGCCATGCCCGTGACCCCCGGCCGGGTCAAGCACTGGAACCACGCTCCCAACATCATGCCCTTCCTCCAGACCGACTGGGCCCACAGCGTCGAGGCCCGCCGCCTCTATTTCATGATCGGATACTTCTGGGAAATGGGCGTGGCCGAAAACCAGCTCCGCTGGATCTACTACGCCGACTTCATGCCTTGGGACTTTGTCCTGGCCGAGTCCCGCCACCTGTGGGATGAATCCCGCCACGGCAACTCCGGCCTGGCCCGCCTGCATGATTTCGGCCTGGACATCGCCGACATCGGCTACTCCAGCTACGGCGCCCACGGCGAGGGCACCCTGGCCCCCATGACCCCGCGTGAGGTCTACGAGGCCTTCTACCACGTCACCCAGATCGCCGAAACCGGCTACTTTGAAACCAAACGCTACTGCTTCCAGGACTTCGCCGCTGGGGGTGACGACGCCTCGGCCGAAATGATGCAGTTCGACATCATCGATGAGACTTCCCACGTCGAATACGGCCGCCTGTGGCTGGATGAGATGGCCCGCCGCGCCGGGATCAGCGAAGACTACCGCCTGCGCGGCCAGCGCGACCGCGCCGCCGCCCAGGCCGCCTCCGACGCCCGCGTCGCCCAACTCCGCGCCGCCCGCGCCGGGCATGTGCCCCAGGCACCGGGTACCGACTTGGGCGGATCCGCCGTCTACAACCCGGCCGCCGGTGGTGACCTGGCCACCCTCCGCAACCCCGCCGCCCAGACCCACTGCGGGCGCCTCCTCCAGATCCTGCGCGACAGGCAACCGCTGCGCAATATCGCCACCGCACCCCAGAGGCCCAACCTCCCCATGTAAGCTCCTACCTCTGGGATAAGGGGGATGCAGACTCCTTCCGGTTCCCCTGGCGGCTCATCCACCGAAACCAGGAATTCCGACGCCCTCACGCGGCAATCTGAAATCTGCAACCCACCCCCTGTCGCTTGTCCCAGGAACGCCCTTTAGGGAACTGATTCTCAGCCAAACCACGGGCCCACGGCGGCGCTCCTATGGTGCCCTCAAAAAATCGCAGTCAATCTTTTTTCACAACATATGTATCTGATGTCGCGACTTCTATATTGAAGCCGATCACTAACTCTGCAAGTCCTTCGCCGTCGATCAGACGAGCTTTGACGGCCGCCTCCCTCCCCGGGTGCCCTTTTGCGGCATGCGGCCTACCATTCGCCGACAGCCCGGGAGCTTTTCCCGCATCGTGATTCCAAAGTCACGATGTTCGACATATGCCTGAGGCAGGCGGAATGGGCCTGCGGTTCCTGC
>JAJXSS010000027.1 GCA_021784455.1 Planctomycetota bacterium | reverse complement strand
GGCGGAGATAAGACCGGTGACGACCGCTTCTACGAACGCATGCTGCCGCGGGCCGACCAACTGTATGACGATTACCTTCAGGAACTGCGCGCGGAAGGATTGATCTAATGCCTCACCATCCCTTTCAAAAGCTGCGTGACCAGATGACGCCGGCGCAACTGGCCCGGGCGGATGTTATCGCCCGGCAGATGATGGCGGAGATGCTCTTGGCTGAGCTGCGCAAGCACCGGGGCCTGACGCAGAAGGAGTTGGCTGCGGCCCTGGGCATCACCCAGCCCAGCCTGTCGAAGATTGAAAACCAGGAGGACATGCAGATCAGCACCTTGCGGCGGCTGATCGAGGCGCTGGGCGGGGAACTGGAGATCATCGCCCACCTGCCCAAAGGGGACATCCGCATCCGGCAGTTCAAGCGGGCGTCCTGACGGCGCGGGGCCGCTGAGTTTGTGGGCAGATTTAGGGGGCTGCTTAGTTGTGCGGCAGTGCGCGAGTCGGTAGGGCGGGCGGCGGGCAGCGTGTAAGACGCGGCATTAAAAAGGTTTGTGGGCCCTGTATTGCCGGATTTCTCCGCTCGCCACGCTGCCCGCGGCGCTGCGGCACCGGCTTTGCATTTTCCTTGGCCGCTGGTCCACCCGGCGCCAAAACTGCGCGCCGGCCAGCGGGTTTAGCCAAGGGAGGCCGCCTGATGCGCCTGCGCTCGCGATCGTTGTGGTTGCTTCTGGTCCTTATGGTCCTGCTGCTGCCGGCGGGGCTGGCCCTGGGGGCCGAAGGCCCGGCGGGCGGGACGGTCAAGCCCGATTCGGGGGCCGAGGCGTGGATGCTCACCTCCACGGCGCTGGTGCTCTTGATGGTGCCGGGGCTGGCCCTGTTCTATGCCGGCTTGGTGCGGACCAAGAACGTGCTGGGCACGATGATGCACAGCTTTTCGGCCATGGCCATCATCGGGGTGCTGTGGGCGATCTGCGGCTACGCCATGAGTTTCGGTCCCAGCGTGCTGCACGGCTGGTGCGGGTGGGATTCCAGCCGGCTGTTCCTTTCCGGGCTGGATGGGAGCTGGAAGGAATACGCCCCGGGGGCCTGGATCCCCGAGTATGTGTATGCCATGTTCCAGGGCAAGTTCGCCATTATCACGCCGGCCCTGATCGCCGGGGCGTTTGCCGAGCGCGTGACCTTCCGGGGTTACTGCCTGTTCATCGCCCTGTGGACGCTGGTGGTCTACAACCCGCTGTGCCACTGGGTGTGGGCCTCGGATGGTTTTCTGAACCGGCTGGGGGCCCTGGATTTCGCGGGCGGCACGGTGGTGCACATCTCCTCGGGCATCTCGGCCCTGGTGGCGGCCTTGTACCTGGGCCGGCGGCGGGGCTATCCCAGCACCGCCATGTCGCCCAACAACCTGGTGTTGACCATGCTGGGGGCGGGTCTGTTGTGGGTGGGCTGGTTCGGGTTTAACGCGGGCTCGGCGGTGGCCAGCAACATGGACACGGCCCGGGCCCTGACGGTGACCCAGGTGGCGGCGGCCACGGGGGCCCTGGCCTGGATCGCCATTGAGGCCCTGCACCACGGCAAAGCGACGAGCCTGGGCCTGGCCTCGGGCATCCTGGCGGGCCTGGTGGTGATCACGCCGGCGGCGGGGGTGGTGACGCCGGCGGGGGCCATCGCCCTGGGCACCATTGCCTCGTGCGTGTCCTATGGAGCGATCCTGCTGAAAAACAAGCTGGGCTACGATGACAGCCTGGATGTGTTCGGGGTGCACGGGGTGTCGGGGATGACGGGGGCGATCTGCCTGACCTTCTTCATCCGCCAGGCGTGGTGGACGCAAGAGGCGGTGGCTTTGCACGGTCAAGGCTGGAATGTGTGGCACCAGCTCGGCGTGCAGGCCACGGCCGTGGCGGTGACGGTGGTTTATGCCTCGGTGGTGTCGCTGATTCTGCTGGTGGTGGTGCAGAAGACGGTGGGCTTCCGCCTGGATGAAGCCCGCGAGCGGGCGGGCATGGACCACAGCCTGCACGGAGAGAACGGGTACGGACTGCTGAATCTGAACTGAGGAAATCATGAAGCTCATCACGGCCATCATTCAACCGGACAAGCTGGACGACGTGCGCGAGGCCCTGATCGCGGCCGAGATCACGCGGATCACCGTTAGCCGCTGTACGGGGCACGGGCGGGCCCAGGGCGGGGTGGATACGGAGGAGCTGTACCGGGGGCAGACGGTGATGCCCAATCTGCTGCCCAAGGTGCGGCTGGACATCGCCTGCAACGAGGCCTTTGTCGAGATCACCATCGCCGCCATTCTCAAGGCCGCCAAGCACGGCGGGGGCGAAGTGGGGGATGGCAAGATTTTCATCACGCCGCTGGAGGAGTGCATCCGCATCCGCACCGAGGAGCGTGGGGGCCAGGCCATCTGAAGCGGGACGGGTGGTCGGGTCCAGATCGGCCAGGAGGGCCGCGCCTCTCATCGGATGATTGGAGCAGGGGTCGCCATCGCTCCGGCCCGGCTGCGCGATTTTCCAAGTCTTGTTCGGAGCGACCGGCGCCATCGGATGGCGCGGTTGCGCACCCAGAAAGGCTGCGGAAGGCAGGCCCCGGACGAAGTCCGCGGGGCCTTGGCGGGCCAGCGCCAAAGAGGGGAAATTGCTCCTCAAGTGCTGCCCGTGGAAAAGTTTGAATAAGAAATTGGAATTATTCTAAAACCCCGCTATCCTTCCTCCCCACCGCTGAGCGGAGCATGGGCCCGAGGCGGTCACAAGGCGATGCTGGCTCGCGGCCGGGAAGCTGCGGGGTACCGGCCGCAGCGGTCATGGCCGGCGGTTGGGGGGGTTGAAAAAAGCGCGAACGGCCGGCATCCTGAATCAGGAGCGGCCATCTTGGGAAGGGCAGCCATCAGCAGCACGAACAGCCAGTTTGTGTTTCCCCGGTGGGCCAACTACCTGTTGCCAGGGCTGCTCCTGGCCCTGGCGGTGGCCGTGATTTACGTGCCGGTGGTGGTGGGATACGGCTTGGCACCGCAGGCCCTGGCGGTGGGTTACCGGCCCATCCAGCCGGTGCCCTACAGCCACGCCCTGCACGCGGGGGAACTGGGGATCGACTGCCGCTACTGCCACAACACGGTGGACAAGGCTCCTTTCGCAGCGCTGCCCCCCACGCAGACGTGCATGAACTGCCACTCCATGATCAAGACCGACAGTCCCAAGCTGGCCCTGGTGCGTCAGAGCTATGCCACAGGTATGCCCATTCACTGGATCCGGGTGCACGACCTGGCGGGCTATGTGTACTTCAACCATGCGATTCACGTGAACAAAGGCATCGGCTGCGTCACTTGTCACGGCCGGGTGGACAAGATGGACGTGGTGGCCCAGGTCAAGCCGCTGTCGATGGGCTGGTGCCTGGATTGCCACCGGGCCCCGGAGAAATATCTGCGGCCCAGGGACCAGGTGACCAACATGACCTGGGACCCGGTAGCCGATGCCGGCAAGGACCAGCTCACTCTGGGGCTGGAACTGAAGCGTAAGTACAACATCCCTGATGCAACCTTTATGACGAGCTGCTCGACGTGTCATCGCTGAGCGAACATCTTCGTGGCCGGGAGTACTGGCGCAGCCTGGAACACCTGGCCGGCACGCCCGAGGTCCAAGCGCAACTGGAGTCGGAGTTTCCCGGTTACGATCCCGAAGAGATGAAGAACGGCATCTCGCGGCGGTCGTTCCTGGGACTGATGAGTGCGGCTCTGGGCCTGGCGGGGCTGACGCTGACGGGCTGCCGGCGCTGGCCGGTGGAACAACTTCGTCCGTTCGCGTATCGGCCGCCGGGGATCATGCCGGGCGTGCCGCTGCATTATGCGACGATCATGGAGATGGGGGGGGTGGCCACGGGTCTGGTGGTCAAGAGCTACGACGGCCGGCCCATCAAGGTGGAAGGCAACACCCTGCACCCGTATTCGCTGGGGGCGGCCGGGCCCTGGGAGCAGGCCAGCGTTTTGAGCCTGTACGACCCGGATCGGGCCCGCACCCCGGTAGAGCAGGATGCCTCGGGCCGGCGCGGGGACCGTACCTGGGAGCAGTTCGAGCGGATGGTGCGCCAGGAGTTCGGGGCGCTCAAGGCCGACGGCGGCCAGGGCCTGGTGGTGCTGTCGGAGGCCCTGGGCGGGCCCACCGCCCAGCGGCTGAAAGAGGCGTTTCTCCAGCAGTTCCCCAAGGCCCGGTGGCTGGTCTATGAGCCGCTGCACCGGGATCAGGAGATCGAAGGCAGCCGCCAGGCGTTCGGCCAGGCGCTGCGGCCGCAGTATCACTTGGACCGGGCCAAGGTGGTGGCCTGCTTTGATGCCGACCTGGTCGGGCTGCACCCGGCGCGCCTGCGGCACGCGCGGCAGTGGAGTGCCGGCCGGCGGGCCGCGGATGAAGGCTGGATGAACCGCCTGTACGCGGTGGAGACCGATCTGACCATCACCGGCGCGGCGGCCGACTACCGGCTGGCGGTGGCGCCGTCGCGGGTGCCGATGGTGCTGGGAGCCGTGGCCGGACGGCTGGGGCTCGCCGTGGAGCACGCGGCCCTGACGGCCGAGGAGTCCCAGTTCGCCGATCAGATCGCCGCGGACTTGAAGGCCCAGCGCGGAACATCCCTGGTGGCGGTGGGCCTGGCCCAGCCGCCCCAGGTGCATGCCCTGGGGCACGCCGTGAATCAAGCCCTGGGCAACCTGGGCCAGACGGTGAGCTTCACGCAGGAGCCGCTGGCCCAGGAGATCAGCAGCGCCCAGGCGATCGCCCAGATCAACCAGGCGGCCGCGGCCGGCGAGGTCAAAACCCTGCTGATCCTGGGGGGCAACCCGGTCTACGACGGGGGCCTGAGCTTCAAGCGCGGCCCCGGCGGCGTGGCCACGTCCATTCACCTGTCCAACTCCTTCTGCGAAACCAGCGCGGCCTGCGACTGGCACCTGCCCCAGGCGCAGTACCTGGAAAGCTGGGGGGATGGCCGGGCCTGGGACGGCACGCTGAGCGTGCAGCAGCCGCTGATCCTGCCGCTGTTTGACGCCAAGTCCACGATTGAGCTGCTGGCTCTGCTGCTGGATGTGCCCAAGCGGGACGGGCTGGCCCTGGTGCAGGAGACCTTCCGCGGCCTGTTGAACCCCCTGGATTTCCAGGCGGCCTGGCAGCAGGTGCTGGATGCGGGGCTCGTGAAGGACAGCGCCTGGCCCCCGGTCCAACCCGATACCAGCGCCCTCGGCGCGGCCAAGCAGTGGAAGATCGCCGCGCCCGCGGGGGGCCTGGAACTGCTGTTTGTCACCGACGCCTCGATGTACGACGGACGCTGGTCCAACAACGGCTGGCTCCAGGAGATGCCCGACCCCATCACCAAGGTGGTCTGGGACAACCCGGCCCGGATCAGCAAGGCCCTGGCGGACCGGCTGGGGGTGACGGACGGGGATGTGGTGAGCCTGACCACGGCCCAGGGGCGCAAGCTGGACCTAGCCGTGTCCATTCTGCCGGGGGCGGCCGACGGGGCGGTGATCGTGCCGCTGGGCTATGGCCGCAAGCTGTGCGGGCGCATCGGCATCCGGGTGGGCTTCGACAGCTATGTGCTGCGACCGGCGAGCCTGGCGTACCTCACGGCCCTGGCGGCCATCACGCCCACGGGCAGGACTTATCCGCTGTCGAGCACGCAGGTGCATCAGCTCATCGACGCCATCGGGATGGCGGGGCGGGCCCAGCGCATCGGGCAGCCCGACCAGAGCGGCATGCTGATCCACGAGGCGACCCTGGGCGAGTACCGCCGGGACCCGGAGGTGTTCCGCCGGCGGGAGGATGGGTCGCTGGCCCTGCCGCTGTACAGCCTGCCCAAGAAATTCAACCACCCGCACGCCTGGGGCATGGCCATCGACCTCAACAGTTGCATCGGCTGCAACGCCTGTCTGGTGGCCTGCCAGGCGGAGAACAACGTGCCCATCGTGGGCAAAGATCAGGTGGCCCGCAACCGCGAGATGCACTGGCTGCGGGTGGACCGCTACTTCCGGGGCGACATCGCCCGCCCCGAGACGGTCTTTACCCCCCTGGCGTGCGTGCACTGTGAGAGCGCCCCGTGCGAAGAGGTGTGCCCGGTGGGCGCGACCTCGCACGACTCCGAGGGGCTCAACGTGATGGTGTACAACCGCTGCATCGGCACGCGCTACTGCTCGAACAACTGCCCGTACAAGGTGCGGCGTTTCAACTTCTTTGACTGGAACGCGCGCAACCCGCGCACGGTGGGGGATACGCCGCCGTTTCTGGGCATTCCCGACCAGCAGCAGTCCACCATCGACAAGATCCGGGAAATGGTCTTCAACCCGGACGTCACCGTGCGCATGCGCGGGGTGATGGAGAAGTGCAGCTACTGCCTGCAGCGCATCAAGGCGGCCGAGGAGCACGCCCAGATCCAGTTCGCCAACGGCTTGCGCGACAGCGAACTGGTGCGGGACGGGGAAATGATCACGGCCTGTCAGGAATCGTGCCCGACCCAGGCCATCGTCTTTGGCAACCTGAATGATCCCCACAGCCGGGTCTCACGGATGCACGAAAACAACCGGGCCTACGCCATGTTGGGGGACCTGGGAATCGGGCCCCGGACGCATCACCTGGCGCGGATACGCAATGTGGCGAACGGCTCGGGTGCGCAGGCCCGGGCCGACCGGGCGACCGCCCCCGCGTCACCGCGCCTTCAGAGCGGGCAAGAGGTTGAGGCATGACCACACTGGCAGGCGAAGAAATCCTGGAACAGGCGCCGGCGCTGCCGGCGGGGCTGCGCGAGGTGAACAACACCAGCGACGACCCGCGGGCGCGGCCCCCGTTGATCCTGGGCGAGCGCACCTTCACCAGCATCACCGACCAGGTGGCGGATCTGGCGACCCGGCCCACGCGCCTGGCGTGGTACATCGGTTTCGGCTTTTCGCTGTCGCTGCTGGGCCTGCTGGGGGTGACGGTGGGGTATCTGATCCTGACGGGGGTGGGGGTCCTGGGCAACAACATCCCGGTGGCCTGGGGCTTCCCCATCGTGAACTTCGTGTTTTGGGTGGGGATCGGCCACGCCGGCACGCTGATCTCGGCGATTCTGTTCCTGTTCCGCCAGAACTGGCGCACGGCCATCAACCGCTTTGCCGAGGCCATGACGATTTTCGCGGTGATGTGCGCCGGCCTGTTCCCCGGCGTGCACGTGGGGCGGGCCTGGCTGGCCTACTGGCTGTTTCCGATTCCCAACCAGATGGGGCTCTGGCCCCAGGCCCGCAGCCCGCTCTTGTGGGACGTGTTCGCGGTGGGCACCTACGCCACCGTGTCGCTGATGTTCTGGTACATGGGGATGATCCCGGACATTGCGGTTCTGCGCGACCGGGCCAAGGACCGGCCGCGGCAGATCATCTACGGCATCCTGTCCCTGGGCTGGACGGGCTCCAGCCGGCACTGGATGCGCTTTGAGCGG
The DNA here is from genome assembly GCA_021784455.1 of Planctomycetota bacterium. Taxonomy (GTDB): domain Bacteria; phylum Planctomycetota; class Phycisphaerae; order Phycisphaerales; family Phycisphaeraceae; genus JAJXSS01. The sequence goes on along the minus strand of JAJXSS010000027.1, from coordinate 9,855 downwards.
GCCTACCTGCTGCTGGCGGCCCTGGCCACGCCCCTGGTGCTGTCGGTGCACAGCGTGGTGTCGTTCGACTTCGCCACGGCCCAGCTTCCGGGCTGGCACTCGACCATCTTTCCCCCCTACTTCGTCGCCGGGGCCATCTTCGGCGGCTTTGCCATGGTGCTGGTGCTGGCCATTCCGGCCCGGCAGTGGTTTGGCCTGAAAAACCTGATCACCCTGCGGCACCTGGAGAACATGGCCAAGATCATGCTGGCCACCGGGCTGATGGTGGATTACGCCTACGGGGTGGAATTCTTCACGAGTTGGTACAGCGGACAGCCCTACGAGCAGTTTGTCATTCTCAACCGGGCCCTGGGGCCGTACGCGTGGGCGTTCTGGGTGATGATCTTCTGCAACGTGGTGGCCCCGCAGTTCCTGTGGTTCAAGAAGGTGCGGACCAACGTGTGGCTGCTGTTCATCATTGCCAACCTGTGCAACGCGGGCATGTGGTTCGAGCGTTTCGTGATCATCATCACCTCGCTGCACCGCGACTTTGTGCCCGGCTCCTGGGGCATGTTCTATCCGACTTGGGTGGACCTGGGCATGCTGGCGGGCAGTTTCGGGCTCTTCTTCACCATGTTCCTCTTGTTCTGCCGCTTCCTGCCGGTGGTGGCGGCCTCGGAAGTCAAGGCCGTGTTGGCTCAGGAACAGCACCGCGAACACCGCCAACACGCGGCCAAGGCCCCCGGATTGCAGCCCGGCGAAGCAGCGGGAGCGGGGGTTTGAACGATGATGGACCGAAGTGCGGACAACCTGGCCTCGCCGCCCGCGACCGACGGTAACGCCCCAGTGCCGAGTCTCTACGCCCTGATGGGCGAGTTTGAGGACGTCGACAGCCTGCTGGCCGCAGCCGAAAAGGTGCGCGATGCGGGCTACCGCGACTGGGATGTCCACGCCCCCTTCCCCGTGCACGGCATCGACAAGGCCATGGGCATGCGGCCAACCATCCTGCCCTGGCTGTCGCTGGGGGCGGGGCTGGCGGGCGTGGCGGGCGGCACCTTCCTGGTGTGGTGGATCAACGCCACCAGCACGGCCGCGCTGCCGGCCACCCTGTCGGGCTACCAGTACCTGATCAGCGGCAAGCCGATCTTCAGCCTCCCGGCCAACATCCCCATTATTTTCGAGCTGACGGTCCTGATCACCTCCATCGTAACCTTCCTGGGCATGCTGGCCCTGAACCGCCTGCCCATGCTGTACCACCCGCTGTTCAAAAGCGCCCGCTTCCGCCGCGTCACGGATGACCGGTTCTTTGTGGTGATCGAAGCCAGCGACCCCCAGTTCGATGAGCCCAAGACCCGGGCACTCCTGGAAGGACTGGGCAGCACAGCGGTGGAGCGCATTGAAGATTGAACTGAACCACGAAGACCCCAAGGCACGCCGACGGCAAAGAGCACAGGTCTATGAACAGAGCAGCAAGACAGGACGACGCACTTGATCGCGGGGATCGGCCAACCCTCCCTGGCGGCTCGGCGGACCAAGGGCCTTTTCTGTCCTCTTCGTGCCTTGGTGGCTTCGTGGCTGGTCGGCCTTACGAGTGGAAAGCCCGGATATGAGCGGCTATCAGGATGAAAAACTGCCGATCCCCACGCCCCGGCGGCTGAAGAAGGAATTCCTGCTGCCCGGCCTGCCCAGCCCGGCCAAGCGCATCCTGGCGATTCTGGCGGCTCTGGCCCTGGTGCCCCTGGTCCTGATCTGGCACGCGCGGGTCTCCTACACCACCGAGCCGCGCATCCAACTGATGCAGGATATGGGCGTGCAGCCGCGCTACGGGCCCCAGGCCCCCAGCCCGGTGTACGCCGACGGCCGGGCCATGCGCCTGCCCGTGGCCGGCACGGTGGCCCGTGAGACCTACGCCCCCGATGACCACTTCGACCGCGGCTACCGCCTGGTCAAGGACCCCAAGACCGGCCAGTGGAAGGTGGATTTCTTCACCGACCTGCCCCCGCAGGTGGCCATGAGCCACTGGACCCTCAACCGCGGCCGGACAGTCTTCAATATCTACTGCGCCGTCTGCCACGGGCTCGATGCGCGGGGTGATGGCATGATCAATCAGAGGGCCACCGAGTTGCAGGAGCCCAAGTGGATTCCCCCGGCCAACCTGACCCAGATCGACCCGCAGACGGGCCAGCTCCAGTTCGGGCCCCAGGAGTATCCCGACGGCAAGCTGTTCAACACGATCACGCACGGCATTCGCAACATGCCGGCCTACGGCCCGCAGATCGAGACCGCCGACCGCTGGGCGGTGGTGGCGTATGTGCGGGCCCTGCAACTGGCCCAGCACGCGACCCTGGACGATGTGCCCTCGGAGCAGCGCGGAAACCTGAGGTAGTTTCATGAACCTGCAAGCACATCCTGACGATCTGACCGCCTCCCTGGGCCCCCTGGGCCGGCGCTTCGCGGGTCTGGCGCTGGGGGCCGGCATCCTCGGCCTAGGGGTGGCGGTGGCCGTGGCGGCCCTGACGCCCGGGAGCTACCGGCGCTTCATGCTGGCCTACGTGGTGGCGTTCGCCTTCGTGCTGTCGCTGGCGTTGGGCGGGATGTTCTTCGTGTTCATCCAGCACGTGACGCGGTCGGGCTGGTCGGTGGTGGTGCGGCGCCTGGCCGAGGCCCTGATGATCAACGTGGTGCTGGTGGCCCTGATGTTCATCCCCATCGCGGTCGCGGTGGTCCAGGGCCATGGGAGCCTCTATTCCTGGACGCAGCGGGACATCCCGAACCAGGAGTCACAAGGGGCCGGTCCCCCCAGCCAAGCCGGCAGCGCGGCCGTTAATCCCCATCCGTCGGTGGGCCATGCCGAGCGAGCCTTTTCATCGGCCAAGCAGGCCTACCTGAGCGCTCCGGCCTTTATCGGGCGGTGGATCGTGTACCTGGGGCTCTGGTCGCTGATCGCCTGGTTCTTCCGGCGGCACAGCGTGCGCCAAGATACCGAGGGCGACTACCGGCATACGCAGCGCATGGAAGCAGTGGCCGGACCGGTGGGAGTCGTGTTTGGCATCACCGTCACCTTCGCGGCCTTCGATCTCGTGATGTCCCTGGCCCCGCACTGGTTCAGCACCATCTTCGGCGTGTACTTCTTCGCCGGCAGCGTGGTGGCCAGCCTGGCGCTGATGATCCTGATGCTGGTGCGCCTGCAGGGCCACGGCCTCTTGAAGCAGGTGAACGTCGAGCACCAGCACGACCTGGGCAAGCTGCTGTTCTGCTTCGTCTTCTTCTGGGGCTACATCGCCTTCAGCCAGTACATGCTGATCTGGTACGGCAACATGCCCGACGAGCGGGTGTGGCTCGTGGCCCGCGGGGCCAGCACGGCCGCGGGCGTGGCCAACGGCTGGTCGACGATCCTGCTGATCCTGCTGTTCGGGCATTTCCTGCTGCCGTTTGCCGGCCTCCTGTCGCGGCACGCCAAACGGCGGCGGGCGCTCTTGACCGGCTGGGCGGTGTGGCTGCTCCTGATGCAGTGGCTGGACCTTCTGTGGCTGGTGATGCCCTCGATGGGGCCCAAGCTGCACCTGGGGGTGATCGAGATCGGGCTGGGGGTGGGCCTGGGCGGGCTGTTCATGGCGGGAGTGTGGCGCAGCCTGGGTCAGTGTAGGCTGCTGCCCGTACACGACCCGAGGCTTCAGGAGTCGCTGGCGTTTGAAAACATCTGAAGTCTCGCGTCTCAAGTCCGGGGTCTGGCGTGGACCCCATGAGATGCGCGACCTGAGACAGCGGAGTTCGGGCAAGCCCGAACCTGCGAAGGAAGGCCCATGAACGACCCGCATCCGACAACCCATGACCCTTCCGGGGGCGCGGATCCCACCCACGTGTCCGACATCAACCTGGGTCTTTTGGCCACGGTGGGCGCGGTGGGGGCGATCCTGCTGTTCGTGCTGGTGACGGGCACGATTGACCTGTATGACAGCGCCAAGACCGCGGAATTGCAGAGCCGGTCGCTGGGGCAGGCGAACGTGCCCCTGATGGACCTGAAATTCGCCCAGATGAAGCGGATCGAGACCTACCGCTGGGTGGACCAGAAGCACGGGGTCGTGGCCATTCCCGTGGAACGGGCGATGGAACTGATGATCCAGCGCCGCCAGCGGCAGTAAGGCGCGCCTTAGCGGATCTGGCCGGGTGCGGCCGGCACGCCGGAGCGGGCCTGGGAATCACGGGTACTGCCGGTTTCAGTCGTTGGTCGTGCCTACACTTCCCCCCTTGCTCGGGCGGAAGTCGGGCGCCGCGGGTGGGCGCCAGCAGGGGCAGGATGGTGCAAGCATGCACAGGTTCATGGGCGTTCTCTGGCCGGTGGCGTGGGTGGCGGCGGTGCTGGGCATCGCGGCCGGACCCCTGTGCGCCGGGGAGGATCCCACGGCCGGGACCGACCTGCCCGGCAACATCCCGCCCGTCTTCAACCGGGCCGCGCCTCTGCCTTCCATCTTGAAGGGCGTGGGGATCACCGAGAAAACCGGGCACCAAGTGCCCCTGGATGCGACGTTCCTGGATGAGAACGGCCACAAGGTCACCCTGGGCCAGTACTTCCACGGCGACAAGCCGGTGATCCTGGACCTGGGCTACTACAGTTGCCCCATGCTGTGTGGGCTGGTGCTGCACGGCATGACCACCACGCTCAAGAAGATGTCGTTCGTGCCAGGCCAGCAGTTCGAGATCGTCAGCCTCAGCTTCAATCCCAACGAAGGACCGGCTCTAGCCAAGGCCAAGAAACGCAATGTCATTGCCGAGCTGGGCAAGCCCCAGGCGGCCCAGGGCTGGCATTTCCTCACGGGCCAGGAAGATCAGATCCAGCGGGTGACGCAAGCGGTGGGCTTTCACTACCGCTGGCTGCCCAAGGAGCAGGAGTTCGCCCACACCACGGCCCTGATCCTGATCTCGCCCCAGGGCCGGATCACGCGCTACCTGTACGGGGTGAACTTCCCGCCCGAAACGCTGCGCCTGTCGCTGGTGGAGGCCTCGCACAACAAGATCGGCTCGCCGCTGGACCAGATCATCCTGTACTGCTGCCAGTTCAACCCCAAGGAAGGCACCTATGCGATGACGGCCTTCAACATCATGCGCCTGGGGGGTGTGCTGGCGGTCATCGTCCTGGGCGGCGCGATCGGGCTCGCCCTGTGGCGGGAATTAAGGGGCCGAAGGGGCCAGGGGCATAACGCCGCCGCCACGACGGATGCCCACACCCCTCCGCTGGCCCCCAGCCCCTAGCCCCCGGCTTGAGGGCACGCGGATTGAGACAGGAGGCCCCAGACCCCGGCCCGACCCTCGATCAGAGACTACAGAGCAGAGATTCCTGCATGATGCCCATTCTTGCCCAGATCGGTTCGCGGCTGTGGATGCCGCCGGCGGCCTCCAGCTTCGCCGGCAACACGGACTGGCTGTTCTATTTCGTCTACTGGGTGTCCGTGATCATGTTCCTGCTGATCATGGGGCTGATCGTGTATTTCGTGATCCGCTACCGCCACCGGCCCGGCAATCCCGTACCGCGCTCGGCGACGGCGCATGCCACGGTGCTGGAACTGACCTGGACCATCGTGCCGGCCCTGGTGATGCTCTTCATGTTCGAAAAGGGCTTTCACGGCCTGATCGATGAGACCACGCCCCCGGACTACGCCTACACCATCAACGTCACGGCTTACCAGTGGGGCTGGAACTTCTCGTACCCCAACGGGGCCACCAGCAACGAGCTGCACGTGCCCCTGGACGTGCCGGTCAAGGTGGTGCTGGCCAGCCAGGATGTGATTCACGGGTTCTTCATCCCCGCCTTCCGGGTGAAAAAGGATGTGGTGCCGGGGCGCTACAACACGGCTTGGTTCGAGGCCACGAGGCTGCCGCCGGTGCGGTCGGATGGGAAACGCTACTTCGACCTGTTCTGCACCCAGTACTGCGGCATGGCGCATTCGCGTATGCGGGCCAAGGTGTTCGTGCAGGACTCCACTTCCTTCCAGCACTGGCTGGATGCCACGGCCAACTGGGTGGCCCACACCCCCCCGGCGGTGGCCGGGCACAAGCTCTACCAGATCAAGGGCTGCATGCAGTGCCATTCGGACCAGCCCAACACCATCATCGTGGGGCCCTCGTTCCACAACCTGTGGGGCCACACCCAGGTCATGAGCAATGGCGAAAAAATCACGGTGAATGAGAACTATGTGCGTCAGTCCATCCTGGACCCCGGGGCCAAGATCGTTTCGGGCTTCCAGAACGACATGCCTTCGTTCCGCGGGCGCATCAAGGATGACGAAATCACCGCGATCATCGCCTGGCTCCAGTCCATCAGCGACAAGGGCCCCAAGCCGCTGCCGATGACGGCGCCTAAAGCCCAAGCCCAGGCCCACACGCCGGGGACGGCCCCGAAGCAGGGAGGTCAGCACTGATGTCCGTTACCGGCGCCCATCCCGGCATCTTCGACGGTCTGCCCGCCGCGCCCCGGCCCGAACCCGGCGGCAACTACCTGACCCAGACCCGCGGCCTGCGCTCCTGGCTGCTCACGCTGGACCACAAACGCATCGCCCTGATGTACATGCTGGGCGTGCTGTCGGCCTACCTCCTGGGCGGCTGCTTCGCCCTGGCGCTTAGGGCCATCCTCTTCCATCACAACACCCAGGTCTTCGCCGGCAACCCGGCCCGGACGTGGGAATTCTATAACAACATGTTCACCCTGCACGGGGCGGTGATGGTGTTCATGTTCGTGATCCCCGCCATTCCGGCCGTGATCGGCAACTTCGTGCTGCCCATGATGCTGGGGGCCAAGGATGTGGCCTTCCCCAAGCTCAACCTGGCCAGCTTCTACTGCTGGGTGGGCGGGGGGCTGTTCTTCTGCTTCATCCTGCTCAAAGGCGTCCTGAATGTGGCCTTCCCGGCCCTCATCCACCTCTGGGGCCCCGGCGGGCTCGACACCGGCTGGACCTTCTACACCCCCTACTCCACCACCACCAATTCGGCCGTGATTTCGGCCACCCTGGGGGCGTTCATCCTGGGCTTTTCCTCCATCCTTACCGGCGTCAACTTCATCGCCAGCATCCACATGCTCCGGCCCCGGGGCATGGGCTGGTTCCGCATGCCCCTGCTCCTGTGGGCCCTGTACGCCACGGCCGTGATCCAGGTGCTGGCCACGCCCGTGCTGGGCATCACCCTGCTGCTCTTGATCGCCGAACGCACGCTGCACGTGGGCATTTTCGACCCCGCCCTGGGCGGCGATCCCATCCTGTACCAGCACTTCTTCTGGTTCTACTCGCACCCGGCGGTGTACATCATGATCCTGCCGGCCATGGGCATCATCTCCGAGGTGATCAGCGTCTTCTCGCGCAAGCACATCTTCGGCTACAACTTCATCGCCGCCTCCAGCCTGGCCATCGCCTTCATCGGCTTCCTGGTCTGGGGCCACCACATGTTCGTCAGCGGTCAGAGCCCCCTGGCCGATGCCGTGTTCAGCCTGCTCACCTTCGCCGTGGCCGTGCCTTCGGCCATCAAAACCTTCAACTGGACCATGACCCTGTACAAGGGCGACATCCACCTCAAGACGCCGCTGCTGTACATCCTGATGGCCATCTTCCTGTTCACCATCGGCGGGCTGACCGGGCTGTTTCTGGGCTCCCTGTCCGTCGATGTGCAGGTGCACGACACCTACTTCGTGGTGGCCCACTTCCACTACGTGATGATGGGCACCACCCTGTTCGCCTTCGTGGGCGGGCTCTACTACTGGTGGCCCAAGATGTTCGGCCGCATGTACAGCGAAAACTTCGCCCGTTGGGCGGCGGTGGTGGCCTTCGTGGGGATGAACCTGACCTTCTTCGTGCAGTTCATCATGGGGGCCCAGGGCATGCCCCGCCGCTACGCCACCTACCCGGCCCAGTTCACCATCTACCACCAGATCTCGACCATCGGGGCCTTCACCATGGGGCTGGGCATGTTCCTGGTGCTCCTGAACCTGCTGCACTCGCTGAAATTCGGCAAAAAGGCCCCCCCCAACCCCTGGGGCAGCAACTCCCTGGAATGGCAAACCACCTCGCCGCCGCCGACGGAGAATTTCAAGACCCGCCCGGTGCCCGGCGACCCGTACGACTACACCGGCTGGCGCTATGTCAGTGAGGAAGAGGGATACGTGAGGATCCAGCCACCGCCCGCCGCCCCTGTCCCGGCGGCGCCGTGAGTCCGACGGTTTGGGCAACCGGCCCGAACGCCGAGTCCTTCATCCGACCCGCGAACCCGCGAACCAGTCAACCCGCCCGTGAGCTTGCAGGAGAATCAATGGCCAGAACGCCCCCGTCCGCCGACGTCGTGCCCGATCAAGCCCAGGCCGTGGCTCTGGCCCGCTATCGCGCCCCGGTGGAAGTGCTGCCGGATCCGCACCAGCATCTGGCCCATCACTTCGACACCCCCAAGCAGCAGTTCGACGCCGCCAAGGTGGGCATGTGGATCTTCCTGGCCACCGAAATCCTGATGTTCGGCGGGCTGTTTGTGGCCTACTCGGTGTGGCGGGCCAATCACCCCGAGGTCTTCCTCTACGCCCATACCAAGCTGTTCCGCTACCTGGGCGCCACCAACACCGTCATCCTGATCTGCAGCAGCTTCACCATGGCCTGCGCGGTGCGGGCGGCCCAGCTCAATCAGCGGCGCCTGACGGTGTTCCTGCTGGCCCTGACCCTGTGCGGCGGCGTGGGCTTTCTGTGCGTTAAGGCCGTCGAGTACACGCGCGAGTACCGCGATGGCGACTTCGTCGGCGTCCTGAACATCTACCAGCAGGCCGTGTACGGCAAGAATGCGGCCAAGATCCATATCGGGGAGGAGCCCCAGACCCATGCAGGGGCAAGCACCCAGGGGCAAGGGGCCAGCGCAACCACGGTTGCCTTGGTCCCTTCTTCCGCCACCCGCGCCTCGTCCCCTGCCCCTAGCCCCTGGCCCCTGGGCCTGGAAGTGTCCAAAGTCACACCGGCGCCCCCGGGCCCGGCCGGCCTGCGCGCGGGCCTGCGCATCGGCGATGAGGATCTGCCGACCCCCAAACCCTTCAGCCTCACTTGGAATGAACTGCCTCCTTTCGCCAAGGCCCACACCCACCAGTTCTTCCAGCTCTACTTCCTGATGACCGGCCTGCACGCCATCCACGTGATCGTGGGCATGAGCCTGATCCTGTGGGTCCTGATCCGGGCGGCCCGCGGGTCGTTCAACCAGTACTACTACACCCCCGTGGATCTGGTCGGCCTGTACTGGCACCTGGTCGACCTGATCTGGATCTTCCTGTTCCCCCTGCTGTACCTGATTCATTAGGAGAGTTCAAAGTGCAAAGTTGCAGAAGCGCGAACGGATCCCGTGGGAACGACTGTTCCGCTCTCGGCCATCCGCAAATCTGAACTCTGAGCTTTGGACTTTGCACTGCCCCCGGAGCCTGCCAATGTCTGATACCCACGCTCACGATCACGCTCATGCGGAAGTCCACCCCCCCGCCCCCCACGTGGTGCCGGTGAAGGTGCTGGCGGCGGTGCTGGCCGGGCTGCTGTTCTTCACTTTCCTGACCGTGGCCGCCACCTGGGTGGACCTGGGCAAGGCCAACATCATCGTGGCCCTGGGTATTGCCGTGATCAAGGGCGCCCTGGTGGTGCTCTTTTTCATGCACCTGCGCTGGGAAAGCCCCTTCTACGGCCTGGTGCTGTGCGTGGCCCTGGGCATGGTGGCCCTGTTCATTGGAATGACCCTGATGGACTCCACCAGCTACCAGGCGGTCATCCGGGCCGCCCAGCAGGCCCTGCCCAAATAAATCGAACCACGAAGACCCCAGGACACGAATCAGAAATGAGTGAAGACAGCCCCCCCAATCCGCCGAATCTGGGTGTGGTCGGG
>JAJXSS010000423.1 GCA_021784455.1 Planctomycetota bacterium | reverse complement strand
CCAGGAACACGGTCTTCTCCATTAAGCGCTTCATGGGCCGCCGCCACAGCGAGGTCCATTCCGAAGAGAAGATCGTGCCCTACGAAGTCGTCGGGGCCGAGGAAGAGCTGGTCAAAGTCAAGATCCGCGAGAAGCTCTACACCCCACAGGAAGTCTCCGCCATGGTCCTGGGCGATCTGAAGAAGACCGCCGAAGATTACCTGGGCGAGCCCATCGAAAAAGCGGTCATTACCGTGCCCGCCTACTTCAACGATTCGCAGCGCACGGCCACCAAGGAGGCCGGTGAGATCGCCGGCCTCAAGGTCATGCGCATCATCAATGAGCCGACCGCGGCCGCGCTGGCGTTCGGCCTGGATAAGAAAACGGGCGGCAAGGTCGCCGTGTTCGATCTGGGCGGCGGCACCTTCGACATCTCGATCCTCGACATCGGCGAGGGCGTGTTCGAGGTGCTGTCCACCAACGGCGACACCCACTTGGGCGGCGATGACTGGGATCAGAAGCTCATCGACTACGTGGCCGAGGAATTCCGCCAGAAGGAAGGCATCGACCTGCGCAAGGACGCGATGGCCCTGCAGCGCCTCAAGGAAGCCTGCGAAAAGGCCAAGTGCGAACTGTCCAGCGTGCAGGAGACCGCCATCAACCTGCCTTTCATCACCGCCACCCAGGAAGGCCCCAAGCACCTGCAGGTGACCATCACCCGGGCCAAGTTCGAGCAGGTCACCAACGACCTGTTCGAACGCATCCGCCCGCCGGTGATGAAGGCCCTGCAGGATGCCAAGCTCACCCCCGACCAGATCGACGAGGTGGTGCTGGTGGGCGGCTCCACCCGCACGCCCAAGGTCCAGGCCATCGCCAAGGACATCTTCAAGAAGGACCCCAACAAGTCGGTCAACCCCGATGAGGTAGTGGCCATCGGCGCCGCCATTCAGGCCGCCGTGCTGGAGGGTGAGGTCAAGGACATCCTGCTGCTGGACGTCACGCCCCTGTCCCTGGGCGTTGAGACCATGGGCGGCGTGATGACCCCGCTCATCCCGCGCAATACCACCATCCCCACCAGCAAGAAGGAGATCTTCTCCACCGCGTCGGACAACCAGCCGGCCGTGACCATTCACGTGCTGCAGGGCGAGCGCCCCATGGCCTCCGACAACCGCTCCCTGGGCCGCTTCGACCTGCAGGGCATCGCCCCCGCCCCGCGCGGCATGCCCCAGATCGAGGTCGAGTTCAATATCGATGCCAACGGCATCCTGAACGTTTCGGCCAAGGACCTGGCCACCGGCAAGAGCCAGAACATCGCCATCCAGGGCTCCTCCGGCCTGTCCAAGGACGAGGTCGAACGCATGCGCAAGGATGCCGAGGCCCACACCGCCGACGACAAGAAGAAACGCGAGGTCGTCGAGGCCCACAACCAGGCCGAGGCCACCGTCTACCAGGTCAAGAAGCAGCTCGAAGAGCACGGGGACAAGATCCCGGCGGACCTGCGCGGCCGGATCGAGTCGGCCGTCAACGATGTGGAATCCAAGGCCAAGGGCGACGATGCCGAGGCCATCCGCCGGGCCGTGGAGCAGCTCAATAAGGTCGCCATGGAAATGGGCAAGGCTATCTACGAGAAGGTCGGTCCCCAGGCCGGCCAGCCCGGCGGTGCCGGCCCGGCGCCCGAAGGCGGAGCCGCCGGTGGGCCATCCGGGGGCCAATCCGGCGGCCAGTCCGGGGGCGGGGGCGAGGGCAAGAAGAAAGGCGACGATGTCATCGACGCCGAGTACGAAGTGAAGGAGTGATCCGGTTTCAGCTCGGTCGGACGCCTCCGGTACGGTCCGGGCTTGCCCGGACCTCTGGGGCTAAATCGGCAAGAAGACAACCCGTGGCCCATGCCACGGGTTGTCTGCTATGAGGAGCAATGATTCTGACTGTTTCACGCCGTGCCGCGTAGCCACCCGCCTCAGAACCGGATCAGGCCGCCGAGATTGATGTGCCATCCGCCATCACGATCCACCGGAATCGGCTCCCAGTGCCCCGGCACCCACACCTGCACAGACTGAGTCTGGTAGCAGGCGGGCACCCAGACCTGGGTGTAACCGCCTGGCCGCACCAGCACGGTGATCAGCCGGCCGAAGCGGTCACGCTGCACCTGAGTCACGGCCGGGGTGTACTGAGTCTCATAGTGCCCGGGGCTCACCAGGACCTGCCGCGTCTGGGTGGTGTAGTAGCCATCCACCCAGCGCATGCCCGGATGCTCATCCCGGTCGCCCAGTACCACGCCGACCCGGATGCCGCCATCCCGATCATCCCGCCCCCGGAAATCGTTCTCTCGATCATCGTTCCCCCAGGAATTCCGATCGTTTCGCCCGCGAAAATCGCGCCCCCGGAAAGCGGGGGCGCGAACCGGAGCGGCGGCCATTGTCCGGCCTTCATAACCCCGGTCCGGTCGGCCCGGCCCGGCCGCGCGGGCCACCGAGGTCATCCCCAAACCAGCTCCCAGAGCAAGGAAAGCCGCCAGCGTCCAGATGAAGTTCTTGCGCGTGTTCATGGCAATCTCCTTTCTTGGTTAGTTGCCTAACTAACTTTATCTTCTTAGTTAGCTAACGAACCATCTGCCAAGGGTATTGCAGAGGAATTTGGTAGACGTTCATATTTTTATAAATATTTTATTGATATGGTATTGCGATTAATTAAAAGCCGAACAATCGGCTTGCCATTCATAGGAGGTGGCCGAGTTGCCGTGGCGGACTAGGCCCAGGACATCCCCACGGACGATCAGGAACTGATCGTGACGGTGTGCATCGTCACGGGCGATCAACAGGTATCTTCGGCCTGAAAGGCCAAGCCTACTGGATCGTGATGGCCGCCCGGCTGGTGCCCAGCCCGCAGGCCTGGCGGGCGCGGGCGACGACTTCGCAGACCTTGGCTTGGGCCGCCTGGGCGCCGGATGTCAGCACCTGGTCGATGTAGCCTGGATCATGCATCAGCTTCTCGCGCCGGGCCCGGGCCGGGCCGAAGTGTTCCAGGATTAACTCGAACAGGGCCTGCTTGGCCTGGCCGTAACCCAGGCCACCGGCCTGGTACTTGCCAGCCAGAGCGGTGGTGCGCGGATCGTTGGCGCCCGCCAGGGCCCGGTAGATCTGGAAAACGGTGCACTTTTCGGGGTCCTTGGCGGCCTCGACGGGCAAGGAGTCGGTCTTGATCGAGTTGATGAGCTTCTTGAGCGGCTTTTCCGCCAGGAACGGGTCGATGGTGTTGCCGTAGCTTTTGCTCATCTTCTGCCCATCCACCCCCGGAAGGGTGCCGGCATCCGGCCGCACGAGAATATCCGGCAGGCGGAACACCTCTCCGTAGTGGTGGTTGAACTTCTCCGCCAAGTCGCGGGTGATCTCGATGTGCTGGCGCTGGTCTTCGCCGACGGGCACCACATCCGGATCCACCGAGAGAATGTCGGCTGCCTGGAGAATGGGATAGCTGTACAGGCCCACCGAGGCGGGAATGCCCTTGGCCGTCTTGTCCTTGAAGGTGGTGGCCTTGTCCATCAGCGACTTGGGGCACACACAGGACAAGAGCCAGCAGAGTTCGGTGACCTGGGGCACATCCTGCTGGAGATAGATGTGGGTGCGCTGCGGATCCAGGCCGAACGCCAGGTAATCGATGACCACCTGGCGCGTGGCCGCGGCCAGAGCCGGGGCATCCCGGCCAGACGTCAGGGCATGGTACGACGCCACGAAGATGTACATCTCATGGTTGGCCTGCAACTCGATGAACTGGCGGATGGCCCCGGCATAGTTGCCCAGGTGCAGTTGACCGGTGGGTTGGACACCCGAGAGTGCGCGTTTCATGGGAGTGGGTCCGTGAATCGTGGTTGGTGGTTGGTGGTTGGTGGTCAGTGGCTAATGGTTAGTGGCTAGTGGCCAGTGACTCCTGGGGTGGCGA
>JAJXSS010000026.1 GCA_021784455.1 Planctomycetota bacterium | reverse complement strand
TGGTACGAAGGCCCTCTCCTCGGTGACCCGCCGGGGAGGGGTTTTTTTCTTGGAAACGCCGAAGGCCGGGCGCGAAAAGCCGGGCAGGAAAAGCGAAAAGTAAAAAGTAAAAAGCAGAAAGCAGAAATTCCGGACGCGGCCGCTCGGCCCTCTGACCAGTTAACCAGCTAACCAGTTAACCCATTCCGGGGGCCGGGACTCCGGGGTGCGGGACTCCGGGGGCGGGGTTCCGGGGGCTCAGCCCCGGAACTCGGCGGGGTTGATGCCGTGCTTCTTGAGCAGCCGGTAGAGCGTGCCGCGGGGGATGCGGGCCTGGGCGGCGGCCTGGGAGGCATCGCCCTGGCAGTCCTGGAGCAGGCGGATGAAGTAGTCCTTCTCGAACTGTTCGAGGTGGCGGGCGCGGCGGTCGAAGAAGCCGGGAGTGCCCTGGCCCCCGGCCGTGGTGGCCTGGTTGACCACCTCATCGGGCAGGTCATCTACGCTGATTTCGGGGCCCGGGGCCAGGGCCAGGGTGCGTTTGATCACGTTCTGCAACTCGCGCACGTTGCCGGGCCAGGGGTAGCCGGCCAGCACCTCGAGCACCTGGGCCTGAAGCCGGGGGGGCGCCTTGCCCATCTCCGCCGCACAGCGTTCCACGAAGTGGGCCACCAGCACGGGGATGTCTTCGGGGCGCTGGCACAGGGGGGGCAGGTCGATGCGGGCCACGTGGATGCGGTAGTACAGGTCGGAGCGGAAGCGCTGGGCCTCGACTTCGCGGGCCAGATCGCGGCTGGTGGCGGCGATCACCCGCACATCCACCGGGATCTGGTCCTTGCCGCCCACGCGGCGGATGGAGCGTTCCTGCAGGGCACGCAGGAGCTTCACCTGCAGGCGCGGGGGCAACTCGCCCACTTCGTCCAGGAAGAAGGTGCCGCCATCGGCGAATTCCAGCAGGCCCAGACTGCGGCTGTGGGCCCCGGTAAAGGCGCCGCGTTCGTGGCCGAAAAGCTCGCTTTCCAGGAGGTCCTCGGGGATGGCTCCGCAATCGACGGGGACGAAGCGGCGGGCGGCGCGGGGGCTGCGCTGATGCACGCTACGGGCCACGAGTTCCTTGCCCGTGCCGGTCTGGCCGATGATCAGCACATCGGCATTGGTGGGGGCCACGCGGGTGATCAGGTCGAAGACGGTGTGCATGGCCGGGCTGATGCCGAGCATCTCGCCGAAGCGGTGGGACTGCTCGACGCGGCGGGTCAAGAGGCGGTTTTCGGCGCTGAGGCGGTGGGTTTCCAGCAGGCGGGTGACGGTGGCCAGAAGATCCTCGGGCAGGAAGGGTTTTGTGATGTAGTCGGCGGCGCCCAGTTTCATGGCCTGGACGGCGGTATCCACGCTGGGGAAGGCGGTCATCATGAGAACGGCCAGGGTGGGATCGGCCAAGCGGGCCGTGTGAAACAATACCACGCCATCCATGCCGGGCATGCGGACATCGGTGATCAGGAGGTCCCAGGTTTCGCGCTGGCAGCGTGCGGCGGCGGTGCGGCCATCGGCGGCGGTTTCGATGGCCACCTCGGGCAGGCGCTGGAGGGTGTCGCGGCAGACCTCGAGCATGCCCGGCTCATCATCGACGATCAGGATTCGGGCTCTGGCCATTCAGAGGGTGCTCCGGGCGGGGGCGGCGGGGGGCAGGTGGACAGTGATGCAGGTGCCCTGGCCTACAGAACTGGTGAGCTCGATGCGTCCCCCGTGGCTCTGGACCAAGCCCTGGCAGATGGACAGACCCAGGCCGGTGCCCCGGCCGGGTTCCTTGGTGGAATAGAAGGGTTCAAACACGCGTGCCTGCACCTGGGGAGTCATGCCGCAACCGGTATCCTGAATGCTGATCGCCACACCCCCGCCCCCGCCCCCGGAATTGACCGCGGAATCGTCGCCGCCCCCGGAAGTACCTTCCGGATTACCCCCCGGATCACGCCGGGTGATGAGGGTGAGTGTACCGCCTTGGGGCATGGCATCCAAGGCGTTGAGCAGCAGGTTCAGGAAGACCTGTTCGAGTTCCCCGGCGTTGGCCTGGACGGGGGGCAGGGCCGGGGCGAAGTCTTCGCGGATGTGTACGCCGGCGGTAGTGGCCCGCTGCTGGATCATGGCGCGGGCGGCCTGCAAGGGGGTCCGCACATCCAGGGCCCCGCGGGTGCCCGTGCTGGGTCGACAGTAGGACAAGAGGCCGCGGGCGATGGCGGTGACGCGGTCGGACTGGTGGACCACCTTGGCCAGTTCCTCGGCGACGGCCTGGGACATTTCGGTCCGGCGGTCGGACAGGAGCAGATGGACCTTGGCGCTGAGGATGGCCAGGGGGTTGTTGACCTCGTGGGCGACGTGGCCGGCCAGTTCACCCACGGCGGCCATCTTGCTGGCCTGCAGCATGCGGGCCTGGGTCTGTTTCTGGCGGGTGACATCCTGGACCAGCTCGACGACCTGGGTGATGCGGCCTTCGCGGTCGCGCAGGGGGGCGGTGGTGAGCTGGAAGACGGGGGTTTCGGGGCTGAGGGCCGGCGTCTGGCCGGCGCAGCCGCAGCAGGGGCCGGCCAATTCGATGATGTGGACGGCGCCATCGCGTAGCGTCCAGGCGGCGGGGCAGTCGTGGGCGCAGGTGGCCCCGCCGTAGGTGCAGGATTGGCCGCTGAGCTGACAGGTGCCCGCCCCGGGCGGATCGGCGGGGGCGGGCGCGCAGCCGGGGGGGGTGGCGGGGGACTGATGAGCGCCGAACCACTGCTGCCACTGGCGATTGGCCCAGACGTTGCGGAGGTTGCCATCCAGCACGCGCAGGCCGGTGCGGGTGGTGTCGAGGCCCTGTTCCAGGAGTTGGCGGGCGGCCAGGGCGCGGTCGGCGGCCAGGGTGAGCTGGCTGGTGTCGTGGTGCAGTTGCCGGGCCATGGCGCTGACCACAAACGCCGTCAGCAGCAGCAGGGCGAACTGGACCACGATGCAGCTCAGGACATAGATCGTCTGGTGGGCGGCGTGCAGTTCCGCGTGGCCCAGCGCATCATGGGGGAAGATCAGCAAGGTGTAGTGGGGCAGGAGTTCGGACCATTCCCCCAGGGCCAGCAGGGCGAACAGGCAGCCGCCGGCCAGGGCGACACCAAAGGTCTGGCCGCGGCGCAGGACCACGCCGGCGACCACGACGTTCAGCAGCATCAGCAGGCTCAGCGGGTTTTCGATGCCGCCGGAAAAGTGCAGCAGGATCGTCAGGACGACCAGGTCGAGATAGACCTGCAGTTGCAGAAGGTGGTCCAGGTGGGTGCCGTGGCCGAGCCACAGGCGGTAGGTGGCGTTGAGGATGGCCAGCAGGCCGATGGTGCCGATCAGGGGCCACCAGACGGTGGCGGGCAGGAGGCCTGTCAGATGAACCGCGCAGATCACCAGGGCCGCCGCCACGACCACGGCCACCCAGCGCAGGCGTACCAGCCACAGGACCAGGCTGGCCTGGCGGCGGGCCTGATCCGGCCGGGGGATCAGCAGCCACTCCGATTCGGGAGGTTCGCTTTCAGCCAGGGGCGGGGCCAGGCGGATGATGCCCCAACAGGTCAGGATGGCCACCAGGATGGTGCCGCAGATGGAGCGCCCCAGATGCAGCCAGCGCAAATGGTCGGCGGTGAGGTGCGTCAGCCAGAGCCGTTCGACCACCTCATCGAGGGCGATGAGCAGCAGCACCAGGCCGGTGGCGGCCAGCATGGGCTTGAGCACCTGGGCCCAGGTGGCCAGCGGGCGCCGGGCGTGGGGGCGGTGGGGGCGAGGGGCCCCGGGTTGCGTGCCTGCGGTCATGGCGGGTCTCGTTGCGGCCGGCAATAAGTCGGGGATCCTCCCCAAGTCCCTGCGACGGTGAACACAGCGATGCAATTCTAGGGGCAAACGCGGGCGGGGGCATCTGGGGGAGGGGGGCTGGTGGCAGGCGGCGAGCCTGCCCCGGGGCGGTTTTTTGGCCTCGGGAAGCCGCGGTAGCCGAACCTCTCTTAAGCGGCCCAAGACCGCAGATCCGCCCGGGAGTGCCGGCGGACCAGCAAGTCCATATTTGACACCCGGATGGGTGTGGATAATGATGTTCCGGTTCATGGCATCAGCATTCGTTTGATGCGCGGCCAAGCACGGATCCGGCCGCAGGCAGGGAAGGAAACCCAAAACCCAAATGGGAGATCGCCCGATGGCTCTTAGGAACCGCCTTGCGTCTCGGTGTGCGCGCCTGGTGAACCGGCTGCTGAGCGGGGCGGCGCCCGCGATGATGGCGCGGCACAGCAGCGTGCGTCCCGCGAATAACAGCCTGGAAGGGCTGGAGCCGCGGGTGATGTTGTCGGGGGCTCCGGACCTGGCGATGTCGGTTAGCGGGTCCCTGGCGCTGCTGGCCCAGCCGGGGCAGGCGTTGAGCCTGCCTTTCCAGCTCGACAATATCAACGGCACGGCCGAGGCCGACAACTTCCACGTGGCGGTGTTTGAATCCACCAATGGGGTCAATCCGGCGACGAGCCTGAAGGTGCTGGATGTCACCGTGTCCGCCCTGGCGGCCGGCAGCACCAGCAATCAGACTTTCGCGATCACGGCTCCGGCGGCGCCGGGGCGGTATTTCTTTGCGGCGGTGGCGGACCCGAACGATCCGGGCAACACGCTGGGCGATTCCAATACGTCCAATAACAGCTCGCCCATGGTGGAGGTGGATGTGGCCAACACCAAGGCCACGGCGATTCCGGCCAACAGCACCTGGGCGATGTACGTCCAGGATTTTTCCGGCAAGCTGGTATTCAACGGCAGCGGCGGGTTCACCTCCGGCAGCGGCACGAATAGCGGCAAGGCCTGGTCCCTGCAGACCACGGGTAGCAGCTATGCCGTCTCGAATTCGGGCGAGCTTGCCGTGACGGTGGTGGTCAAGGACCTCAGCAGCGGCAAGATAAAGACCTTGGACATGACGGGGCAGATCAACGCGGCCCAGCCGGATGTGTTGAGCCTGTCGCCCTCGGACTTCCAGTCCGATGGGACCGGCACCCCCATGATGCTGGTGCGCAGCGGGGGCAGCTATGCCGCCAGCAGCTTCGTGGGCAGCACGTGGAACATCAACGTGGGCACCAACTACGGCACGGTCCAGTTGCAGGCCGGCGGGCAGTTGACCGCGTCGGTGACGTATGCCACGAGCGGGGGGGTCAACAGCGCCATCACCGGGACCTGGGGCCTTACGAGCTCGGGTGCGTTATCGGTGAGTCTGGTGGGCACGGACCCGACGAATCCGACCGGGGCGGTTTCTCTCAGCGGCACCATGAACGCGGCCCAAGACACCATGGTGGCGGAAGAGACGGGCGGGGGGAACGTTGTCATGCTGACCCTGGCCCCGGCGAGTTCGGGGAGTGCCGATCTGGCCGGGGTCTGGTCGTTCAGCACCACGGTGAGTGACAACACGGCCACCGACAACATGACCTTTGGCAGCCTGGTGTTTGATGGCCAGGGCGGCCTTGTGGGCGGCACCTGGGAAAGGCTGGACGGTTCGTACTTCAAGGTGGACCCCACGGCCAGCACCTACACGGTCAACGCCGATGGCACCATCACGGGGACGATCAGTTTCCAGGACCAGAGCCAGAACACGCTGGTGCTGGACATCAACGGGGCGGTCAATGCCAGCAAGAACGTGGTGGCCTTTACCTTTGCACCGCCCAGCAATGCGGATGGCACCAACTCAGGCACGGGCGTGCTGGTGCGCTCCATTCCGGGGGTCAACGATGGGCTCTTGAACGGCAACTTCAACGTGGCGGGGCTGACGGCCGACGGCCTGAACAATGGCAGCAGCCAGTCGCCCTCGTTCGCTTCGTACACGGCCACCATGAGCAGCGCCGGCAACGGCATCATGAGCCAGGGCTATACGGCCTACTCGGATGGGCAGACGGGATCGAGCCCGATCGGTCCGGATGCCTTGCTGGGCAGCAAGAGCTTCCCGTACCGCATCGGGGGGCAGGGGAATCTGAGTTCAGATGGCCGGGTCAATGGGGTGGTGTCGCCCGATGGTTCCCTGGCCCTGTTCGCCTCCGTGCCGGGCAGCATGAAGTACGGGGAGACCACGATCGGCATCGTGGGCAAGCAGGGCTCGGGCATGGGTAACACGAGCTTGAACGCCACCTACAACCTGGTGGGTTACGATGCCGTGGCCCCGGGCGACAGCGGCAATGCCGGCCAGGGATTCAGCTCCGGCACGGGCGCGATCACCTTCAATGGCGACGGCACCACCAGCAACGCCAGTTGGGCCTCGTTGGAGAGTGTGGGGGCCAGCGTCCAGCCGGCCCTGTCCGGCCTGGGCTATAGCGTGGCCGCGACGGGCTCGGTGACTCTGGGTAACACCGGCGGCAACTACTACGGGGGATTCGCCAGCGGCGACGGGTCGGTGCTGGCGGTGGCAGCGGTGGCCAACACGAACCCCGGCACCGAGGAAACCGGGCTGGTGCTGGGCTTTAAGCAGGGCAGCGGCATGACCGTGGCCACCCTGGCCGGGCGATACAACTTCATCTGGTACGGCACGCAGGGCGCCACGGCCAGCGGCTATGGCACCTTGACCGTGGACGGTACGGGGGCCTACAGCCTGGTGTTCACGGCGGTGGCCAACAGCGACAACACGGTCCCGGGCTTCATGGTTCCCGGCGCGGTGCAGACGGGCAAGCTCTCGGTGAGTGATACCGGCGTTCTGACGGACATTACCGACCCGTCTAATCCGGTGACGATTGGGGCCGTGTCGGCCGATGGCAACATGGCCGCTACGGCCGGACCCCCGAACCAGACGACCCTGCCGGGTCTGTTCGTGTTCGCCCGCCAGAGCGCGCCCGCCACGGCGGTCGCGGGCAACGGCCAGAGCATCGCCAACGGCGATACGGCGCCCACCCGGGCCGATTTCACCGATTTCGCCAACGCCCCCCTCAGCAGCAGCATTGTCACGATCAGCCGGACGTACACCATCCAGAACTCGGGGTTGACCACGCTGAACCTGGTCGGGGCCACCCCGGTGACCATTACCGGGACCAACGCGGCGGACTTTACCGTGACCGGGAAGCCGGCGGCCTCCGTGGCTGCCGGCGGCTCGACCACCTTCACGATCACCTTTAAGCCGCACGCCGCCGGGTTGCGCACGGCGACGGTGAACATCGCCACTGACGACCCGTCGAACCCCAGCTACAGTTTCGACATTCAGGGCACGGGTATCGTGGCCACCAGCCTCAGCGGCACATCGTATTACGCCTCCGGCTCCTCGGATGCGGGTACCTACACGATGCAGGAGGCCACCACCCAGGCGGGCAGCGGCGCGGCGATCTTGAGCGGCCAGGATGTCCAGGTCCTTTATACCGGCTACCTGCAAGACGGCACCGTCTTTGATGCTTCCTCCCTGCACGGCAATACCCCCATCAGCGTGGCCGTGGGGCAGCACCAGGTGATCGCGGGCTGGGATTACGGGCTTTTGGGGGCTAAGGTTGGCGAATCGCGCACCTTCATCATCCCCTCGCAGTTGGCCTACGGATCGCCTGGCAGCGGCAGCATCCCGGGCAATACGCCGCTGATGTTTGATGTGCAGGTGGTCGGTGTGGACGGCCCGACCATGACCCTGACCGGGGCCAACAGCAATGCCATCACCAGCGGCGATACAACGCCGCTGACGGCCGACGGCACCGATCTGGGGGCCGGAGCCATCGGTTCGGCCACGCCCACGACGAGCACCTTCTCCATCGGCGTCGGCGGTGCCGGGGCTCTGATGCTCGTGGGGGCTACCCCCGTCACCATCACCGGTCCCAACGCCTCCCAGTTCACCGTGACGCAGCCGCAGATCAATTCCGGGCACACCGCCTTCGTCTTTACCGTCACGTACAAGCCCACGCTGCCCGGGCCGGCCCAAGCCACCATCAACATCGCCAGCAACGATCCGGCCACGCCCAAGTTCACGTTTGCCGTCCAGGGCAACGCTTCGGCGGACCTCACCGGCGTTTTCGGCTCGGCCACCATTCCCGCCACGGTCACCGCGGGGGACAAGCTGACCATTCCCGTGACGCTTCAGAACCTCAGCACCAGCAACCCGCTGACCGGTACGGCGAACATCGAACTGGTGGCCTCGCCCGATGGCGACCCGAGTAACCCCGGCAATATCACGCTGACGACGCTCAGCGGCGTGAGTGCCGCGTTGCTCAAGAACGGTTCCAGGACCATGAATCTGACGGTGCAGATTCCCGCGACGGGCCAGTTGCCGCAGGGGACTTACACCCTGCTGGCCAAGATCACCCCCGTCACGGCCGACGATGCCGACCTGACGGACAACGTGGTCAGCCAGACGGTTGGGGGCCAGAGCCTGACGATCAACGTGCAGCCGGCCCAGCCGGATCTCGTGGTGGCCCTGGGCTCAGCCAGCCTCGGCACGGTCGTGCCCGGCAACAGGGTTACTTTGCCCGTGACCATTACCAACCAGGGCACGGCCCTGGCCAACGCCAGCCTGGCCAACCCCATTACCGTGGAGATCCGGGCCTCGACGGACACCACGTTCGATGCGGGGACCGATCCGCTCCTGGCCACGCTGACCATCACCACCCCCATCGCCCGCGGGACCTCCCGCAAGCTCACGGCCAGCTTTACCGTGCCCATGGATGCGGCCAACTTCAGCCCGGGCAGCTACTATGCCGTGGCCCAGGTCACCGACCCCAACGACACCGAACTGAGCACGGCCAACAACACGGCGGCCACCAGCGGTACCGTCGATGTGGAGTGGCAGGCCGGTCAGGTCGGCACCCGTACGGCCGTGCCCCTGGTGTTCAATGATGGCGATGGCACGCTGGTCAGCATTCTCCTGACCGGTGGCGGCACCGCCACCCTGACTCCGGATGGTTCGGCCTACGACCTGGCCGTCACCGGCAGTTCCCTGTCCTCGACGCTGACCATCCGGACCACCAAGACCAGCACCCCGGGTGATGATGGCCGGTTCGACCTGGCCAAGCTGACCGTCGGCGACCCCAGCAATCCCGCGGACAACACCGCCCTGGGCACGATCCTGGCCGGCACCACCGACGTGGTGAACGCGGGCACGGCCGGCGCCGGCACCATCGACATCACCGGTGCGGTCCGAAGCGTGACCCTGGGTAACGTCGGCAGCGCCGATCCCACCTCGCCTGACTTTGCCCAGCCGCATACCTTCGACCTCGCCAGCGGGGTCCCGGCCGGCAGCACGGCGGCGGCCACCCTGAACTTGGGCAACGTGACGGATCTGGGCCTGACTTCACTGATGCCATTCACAATGCTGAGCGTTCAGAGCTGGCAGGATTCGGGCCTCATCGTCCCGGACAACAACGTGATCGCCGCGCCGGCCATTGGTCTGCTCCGGTCGGCCGGGGATTTCCAGGCGGGGCTGACGCTGTCCGGCACGGGTCTGTCGGCCATCCAGAATGTCCTGACTTCGGCCACCATCCAGGGCAGCCTGGGCGGCGGGACTTGGGATCTGGGCGGCTACAAGGCCGGCACCATCATGGTTAAGGGTGCGGCCGGCGGGGCCGATGCCTGGCAACTGACCGATGTGACCAGTCTGACCAGCGTGAACATCGCCACGGCCAGCAACGCTTCCATCGATGCCACCGGGGCCGTCGGCAGCGTGATGTTCGGCAGTGTCGATCAGGCCAGCATCAGGGGAGGGAGCCTGGGCTCGATGCGGCTGGGGGATGTGGCCACCTCGCTGAATGTCCAGAGTGGTGCGGGTATCGCCAGCCTGATGGCGGGGGATGTCACCTCCGGCACCGTCACGGCCGGCGGCTCGATCGCCAGTATCAGCGCCAAGCGCTGGCAGGCCGGCAGCATCACCGCCGATGCCATCGCCAGCCTGCGGACCACCGGGATGGCGGGCGTGGGCGGCTATGCCGGCGACTTCAATGCCGATCTGATGCTCAATCCGTCCAGTGATGTGCCGGCCACGGCCAATGTGCTGGCTTCGGCCAGCATTGCCGGCGGGGTGGCGACCACCGGGGCCCATACCTGGGATATCCAGGGCAAAGTCGGCAGCATCATGGTCCAGGGAACCACCGGAGAGGACGCCGGCAACGGCTTGACCCTGGTGGATGTCACCAGCGCCGCGAACCTGAACCTGGGCACCGTGGTCAATGCCGATGTGACCACCTTGGGCAATGTCGCCAGTCTCAGCGCCAAGAGCTGGCAGGCGGGCACGATCAACACGGCCAACGTGGCCAGCCTGCGGCTCACCGATGGCACCGCCACCAATACCCTGACCCTGAATGCCCATGCGGTGGCCAGCTTGATGGTGAGCGGCAATCTCAGCGGCGCCGACCTGACCTTCACCCAGGGCGTCAGCCCCACGGTCAGGGCCCTGGGGATGCTCTCGGTCGGCGGTACGGTGGGCAACAGCACGATCATCCGTTCGGCGGGCAATGTGGGGACGGTTTTCGCCAAGACTTTTGATCAGGCCATGTTTTTTGTGGGCGTTCAGAACACGGTCAGCGATTTCACGCTGCCGGCCCACCAGACGGACTTCGTGGCCAGCCCGCCCACCATTACCTCGCTCATCGTGACCGGATATCCCACGCAGCCGACGGCGGCGGTGTTTGCGGGCAGCTACATTGCGGCCGGCAAGATCGGCCTCGTGACGCTGCCTGCGCGTGCCAGCGCGGTGGACACGAACAACGGTGGCACGCCCTTTGGCTTCGCTACCGCCCAGGGCGTGGTCCGGTACATCGGTCCGGCCAGCAGCTCAGACTACATCAGCGGCCGCGATTCGACCGTGCCGGCTTGAGTTGCGCGGGCGCGGGGGCGGCCAATCCGGATCAAAGGCACGTAACCGGATGAATGCGGCGGCCCCGCCCCCGGCAATACCCGCCGGTCCGCCGCAGCCCGGTTCCACGGATGATCCGGCCCGGGCTTCCAGGGCCGCCGATTGATGAAGACCGGCCTCTGCCGCGGAGCGGCTGGCCGTGCCGGCAATACCCGGTAGTCCAGCCGCTGGCCGAGGGCCGCCCCCAGCGCATCACCCGGGCGCACACCATTATCCACTCAGTGCTCGCTTTGCAGAGTACCGACTCGACGGCCCGGACCTTCGCCATCTGGCCGTGGTTCTTCGAGGGACCCCTGGAGAAAATGTCCTCACCGGACTGGAACTGGGCGGATTTTATTGGAGCCCTGCTGGCCCAGGCCTTGGTTAAGCATCGTAATCTTCTGATGGCGGAACTGGTTGCGCAGATGCGTGCCGCCTTGCGGCGGGCGGCCTGAGCCAACTTCCGCCGCAACATCGGCTCTGGCTACACCAACATCGCCATCATGGGGGCGGCGGTCACGCTGGCGGCCGGTGAGATCATCGGCGACGGCCTGCCGGTGGATTATGGCCGGGCGCGCCTGCATCACTTTCGCGAGCATACGGACTACCACGGTTCGTTCAACGAATACAACAGCCCGACCTATACGCTCGTGGCACTGCACGAACTGGAACGTATCCTGGATCCAGTCCGCGATCCGCAGGCCCGCGACGACGCCCAGGCCCTGCGGCGGATCACCTGGGAAGTCATCGCCGACTGCGCTTCCACCTGTCGGGAGGGGGCAGCACGCTTGAGCGTCTGGACGAGAACCGTTATGCGTTTGGTGCCGGTGGCCAGCAGGCGATCATTCACCTGGGCCCAGGTTGGTTCGACGGGCGGCCGGTGACTTGGAGCACCGACGCGAGGCCGATGGGGTGTCCCTGGATGCCGTGCTCAGCAGCGGCGATCCGCGGGTGCTGCGGCCGCAGGATCTGGGGCCGTCGCTGGTGTGTGCGGGGGTGGAGGTGATCGCCGGAGACCAGGTGCCCAGCAGCGCCGGGGTCGCTGCAAGTTCGATGTCGGGGCCAGAGCCATGCAGCGTGAACTGGGAACCGGTACCGGGAAGGAGGCTGCAGTTGAGCGCTCGGGCTCGTGCGATTGCGTTCAATTGGTGAGGGGGATGGGGCCGAGCCCGCAACGGAGTCACCCCGTCGCGCGCATACCGGCGGCGACCCCTTGCAGAGTAAAGCGCAGGCTTTCCTGAAGGGCGGTCTGGGCCTGGGCGTCCGCCGGGCTATCGGCGGTCTCCTGCAGCCGGTGCAGCAATTCGACCTGGATGAAGTTGAGCGTGTCGATGCAGGGATTGCGGGTCTGGATGGTCTGCCGCAGCCAGGGCACCGTCTCCAGGATCTGGGCCTGGCCGCTGATCGAGGCCAGCATGGCCACGGTGCGTTCGTATTCCCCGCGAATCAGGTCGAAGACGCTCTGCCCCTGGGCCGCGCCGCCCACCAGGCCAGCGTACTGTCGGGCGATGTCCATATCGCACTTGGCCAGGGCCAGGTCCACGTTGTCCATCAGGCCGCGGAAGAAGGGCCACTGCTGATACATCTGCCGCAGCGTGGGCAGGGCGTCGGTGCCCAGGGCCATCAGGCCCGTGCCCAGGCCGTAGAACGCCGTCAGCAACTGCCGGGTCTGGGTCCAGGCGAAGGTGTAGGGAATGGCCCTGAGGTCGGCCAGGGTCTCTTGCCCGGTGCGGCGGCTGGGGCGTGAGGCGATGGGCAGGGTTTCGATGCCGGCAATCGGGGTGGCCTGGCGGAAGTAGGCGGTGAACCCCGGGTGCCCCACCAGCGCGCGATAAGCCTGCAGGGAGCGGGCCGCTGCCTGCTCCATCAGGTCCACCCAGGCCTGGCGCGGCGCGGCAGCGGGGCGGGCGCTGACCAGCAGGGTGGCCCAGGCCACCTGCTCCAGGTGACGGCGGGCGATGAGCGGGTCGTCGTAGCGTTCGGCTAGCACCTCGCCCTGTTCCGTCATGCGGATGCAGCCCCCGACCGATTCGGCGGGCAGGGAGAGAATGCCGCGGGCGGCGGGCCCGCCGCCGCGGCCCAGAGCGCCGCCGCGGCCGTGGAACAGCATCAGGCGGCAGCCATGACGGCGGGCCACGGCCGCCAAGTCCCGCTGGCCGGTGTACAGGCGCCAGTTGGCGGCCAGGTAGCCGCCATCCTTGGTGCTGTCGGAGTAGCCCACCATGCAGACCTGCAGGTCCCCCATGGCCGCGACCTGGCGGCGGTACGCGGGCACGCTGAGCAGGGCATCGAGCATGGGGCCGGCCCGGGTCAGGTCATCAATGGTTTCGTAAAGCGGCACAATCGGCAGGCTCGTCGGCGGGACGCCCGCCAACGCCGCCCCCAGCCGCGTCAGCCACAGCGCTTCCAGCACGTGGCTGGGCTGGTGCGTCATGCTGATGATCAAGGTGCCCCACACCTCGGGCCCCAGCGTTTCACCGGCCTGGTGGACGAGTTCAAAGAGGCGCAGGGTATCGGCCGCCGGCGCGGTGAGGGGGGCGTGGCGCACCCGCTCGACGGCATCGGGCAGGACCATCACCCCCAGGGCCTTGCGCCGCTGAGCTTCACTCAGGCCGGCATAGGGTCGATCGGGATAGACCACCGCCCAGAGTTCCTCCACCACCTGTCCCAGACGCCGCGAATGCTCGCGAAGGTCCAGGTGGGTCAGATGCAGCCCGAAGGCCTGGGCGCGGTCTATCCAGTCCGACAACCGGCCGCGGGCCAGGGTTTCCAGCCCGGCCTGGTGCAGGCTCTGGCGCAGGAGTTGCAGATCGCCGATCAGTTCCGCGGCGCCGCGGTAGGCCGGTTGAGGGGCCGCTTTCAGGGCGTCCACCTGCCGCGAGACCTCCAGGCGGCAGCGGATCACGGCCAGCCACTGGCGTACCTGTTCGGCCGGATTGATGGCCTCCAGGGCGGGACGGACCTGGGGCCAGGCCTCGCGGGCCCGGGCCAGAGCGGAGGCCAGTTCGGGCCGCAGAGGACACAGCCGGGTCGAAATGGTCAGGCTCGAAAGCAGGTGGTCGCATTCCTGCAGGTGCAGGGCCACGGCCGCCTGATGCAGGGTGGCCAGCGTTTTACGTGTGACCTCGGCCGTCACGAAGGGATTGCCATCGCGATCGCCCCCGATCCAGCTTCCAAAGCGTAGAAACCGGGGCAGATCGTCCGGAGCCTGGCCGTAGGCCTGGCGAACCGTCTGCCGAAGGCTGCGCAGAATTTCCGGCAGCACCTGCCAGGCCGATTCGGCCGCGTACAGCCCGCGATCCACCTCATCGAAGACGGTTGGCCGCTGTGGACGCAGCGGGTCGGTCAGCCACAGGCAGACCAGGTCGGAGCGCAACTGATCCATGTGGCGTTGGCGCTGGCGGGCGGCGAGCGTGGGTTCTTCCAGGTCCCCAAGGGTCTGGCGAATCCGGCCGAGAATGCGTCGCAGGGTGCGGCGTTTGGCCTCGGTGGGGTGGGCGGTAAAGACCAACTCGATGCGGATCGCCTCCAGGGCCGTCCGGAGGCGGGCGGCATCGAAGTTCGCCGCTTTGAGGCTCAGTACGGCGGCCCCGATGGATTCGGCCAGGGGTTTGGGGTAGGCCGCCTCTTCACGCTGGCGCAGCACCCGCAGACGCTGGCGGTCTTCGGCGAGGTTCATGAGATCCAGTTGGCACGAGGCCGCCCGGACCACGATGTTCATTTGGTCGGGCGAGAGATTGCGGATGACTTGCTGCAGGGCCTGCTGGGCGGTGGCGTCGCCTTGCCGGCGGCGCTGGGCCAGATCGCCCAGTTGCTGGATCAGGCTCAAGGTTGGTCGACCGCTGCACTGCTGGATTACCGCCGCCAACTCATGCACGAGCATAGCGACATCGTCTTGTAGCCGGGCGTTGGCAGAAGGGGAAAGGAGATCAGTTTCCACCGTCGGATGGCTCATAAGTCATTCTGTGGGAAGGAATAAAGGTGATGGCAGCAACCGCGCTAAAGTATAGGCGGTCTCCCGGGTGCCGGTGGCTGGCGCGGCCTGTTGACTGAGGAGTCTTGGTCCCCTTAAAATAAAAACGTGGATGACGGGGGCGTCTCGGGGCCGTGAGCAAGTTGTGGATTAGTCCCGCGGGACGCCCCGACTTGACACAGAGCGAACGAGGCTTATGATGTGTGGCTCCGGTCGACTGAGTGATCGGAACGGATGGATTGCCGTCCGGCACGGATCTTTGACAAGTGAACAGTTGGGAAAGCCGCGAGGATGTGCTCGCGGTGGCCAGGTGGTCACACATCTGGTTGCCGTGAGGAGAACCCACAAAGCCTGAGTGCCTCTGGTACTTAGGCCGCGTGAACTCAACATCCTTGTGAACCTGAAAAGTCCTTTTCAGTGAAAGGATGAAGAGCCAAATCTCGTGGGCGTTAGCCGCTCACGGGACGCCCGTGGAAACACGGACGAGACCGGCCCGATGTGACACCATCGGGTTTCCGGATCAGATGCTTCTTTGAAGCTAGTCCTCTGCCCGCAAGGGCGGGGTGCAACGAACTCCAAGTGAAGAGTTTGATCCTGGCTCAGATTGAACGCTGGCGGCGTAGTTAAAACATGCAAGTCGCGGGCGAAAGTAGCAATACGAGTAGACCGGCGAAAGGGTGAGTAATGCATTCCTAACGTACCCCGAGGTCAGGGATAGCACTGGGAAACTGGTGGTAATACCTGATAACCCCGTAGAGTCGTATGGCTCCGCGGGCAAAGCTCCGGCACCTTGGGAGCGGGGAATGTCCTATCAGGTAGTTGGTGAGGTAACGGCTCACCAAGCCTTAGACGGGTAGCCGGTGTGAGAGCACGACCGGCCACATCGGGACTGAGACACTGCCCGGACTCCTACGGGAGGCTGCAGTGACGAATATTCCGCAATGGGCGAAAGCCTGACGGAGTGACGCCGCGTGCGGGATGAAGCCCTTCGGGGTGTAAACCGCTGTCAGGGGTAAGCAACCTAATGAGCTACCCCAGAGGAAGGGGCGACTAACTCTGTGCCAGCAGTCGCGGTAATACAGAGGCCCCGAGCGTTAATCGGAGTCATTGGGCTTAAAGGGTGCGTAGGCGGCGCCGCAAGTGCCTTGTGAAATCCCACGGCTCAACCGTGGAATTGCTCGGTAGACTGCGGTGCTTGAGGTCGGTAGAGGTCGCTGGAACTGTAGGTGTAGCGGTGAAATGCGTAGATATCTACAGGAACGCCAAAGGTGAAGACAGGCGACTGGGCCGATTCTGACGCTGAGGCACGAAAGCGTGGGGAGCGAACGGGATTAGATACCCCGGTAGTCCACGCCCTAAACGATGTGCACAAGACCCGGGAGGTTTTGACACCATCCGGATCGAATTGAAAGTGATCAGTGCACCGCCTGGGGAGTACGGTCGCAAGGCTAAAACTCAAAGGAATTGACGGGGACTCACACAAGCGGTGGAACATGTGGCTCAATTCGAAGCAACGCGAAGAACCTTATCCAAGACTTGACATGCACGGATTAGTTTCTGGAAACAGGAATAACACCCGCAAGGGCGGAACGTGCACAGGTGCTGCATGGCTGTCGTCAGCTCGTGCTGTGAAGTGTCGCGTTAAGTCGCTTAACGAGCGAAACCCCTGTCGCTAGTTGCTAAGGCGCAAGCCAGGACTCTAGCGAGACTGCCGGTGTCAAACCGGAGGAAGGCGGGGATGACGTCAAGTCCTCATGGCCTTTATGTCTTGGGCTGCACACGTGTTACAATGGTGCGTACAAAGCGAAGCAATACCGTAAGGTGGAGCAAATCGCAAAAAACGCACCCCAGTTCAGATTGAGGTCTGCAACCCGACCTCATGAAGCCGGAATCGCTAGTAATCGCGCATCAGCTACGGCGCGGTGAATGTGTTCCTGAGTCTTGTACACACCGCCCGTCAAGCCATGGGAGCCGGAAATACCCGAAGCCGTCCCGATACAGGGATGTCCACGGTAGGTTCGGTGACTGGGGCTAAGTCGTAACAAGGTAGCCGTAGGGGAACCTGCGGCTGGATCACCTCCTTTCTAAGGGATTTCCTTAGATCTGCTGATCCCGTTTTTCGGTCCGATTCCGCTAGCCGGCGGAGTCCACCAGGGCCTTGAGCCCGCCGAAGTAGGGAATTTTGGAGCAATCCTCAGCAGAAAGGTCAACACAGTCTCGTCCGCCTGGAGCGGAAAACCGGCCGGTAACGTCCGGTGAAGGCACCCAACTGTTCACCTGTCAGGGATCCGCAATATCTCCTGATCGTCTTCAAACCGCGGTTCGCCGCGGTTTTTTTCATGCGCCGGCGCATGTGGGGGGGCTTGCGCGGCCGGCGCTGACGGGGCATAGGGCACACCGGCGGGCTTGGTTCCGCCGTCAGGAACGTTCGTTTACGCCGGTGTGTGCCCCCGCCATCCTCACGGCACATACATCGCCGCGAGCCACTAGTGCATTGTCACAGGATGATTTTAGGGTAGACCGATTTCAGTTTGCGTCGCGCGTCGTTGATTTTGAATTGCCAGTCCACGCCGCGTTGTTT
>JAJXSS010000422.1 GCA_021784455.1 Planctomycetota bacterium | reverse complement strand
ATCGGCCTGAAAGTGCTGGGGGCCCCGGTGGGATTGGGGGCGGCATACGTGATCGAGAGCATGGCGCAGGGCGTGCGTTCCGCGGCGTTCATGGTGCCCAGCGACCTGGGCGTGCAGGAGGCGACGTACCTCGTAGTGGGAGAGGCGCTGGGGATCGGAGGACAGACCATGATGGCCTTGGCCTTGATCCGGCGGCTGCGGGAACTGGCCTTTGCGGTGCCGGGGCTGATCGCCTGGCAGTGGCTGGAGATGCGGCTCTTATGGCGGCCGACAGCCTGAACGCGGCGGAAGACCGGGACGTGGCCAGATAAGGCCGTTCCACGAAATAAGCAGCGCCCGGGCTATGTTCCAGGGTCCGGCGCAGACGGGCCATGCGGCGGGTAACGCGATACTCGTTGACGAAATTGGTGCGGACCTTCCACCAGAGACCGGCCAGGCCGGTGGGTCTGGCCAAGGCGCGGCGCAACGGAGCCAAAATCGTGGCATCGCCGTAGGCGTGCAGGAAGTTGAGGGCATAGGCCAGCCAGCGGCGGCGCGGGGCCCGGCTGGCCAGATCCAGAAGGAAGGCGGCCAGATCATCGGCATGGCGCCGGCGCGGCGACAGACGGGGATCGTGATAAAGCTCAAAATCGATGAGGCGGGCACGGTGGGTCGCGGGGTCGTACAAGACGTTGCGCATGGCGCCGTCGGCGTGGGACCAGGGACCGTCGTAAAAGTCGCACCACAGCCCATGAACCCGGCGGAATTCCTGCCCGGCGGCACGAACCATGCGCCGGGTTAAGGTGCCGCGGCGCAGATGCAACCAGAGGTCCTGGCCGGGAAGTTGCTCCTGACGGATCGCCACACCGTCGATCCGGGCGGCGGCAAAGCCGGGGTTCAGAAGGCGGAAGTTGCTGAGTTCGCCCTTCTGCCAAGCGTGCATTCCCCGCCGGAAGGCGATCGGCAGGCGGGCCAGGCGAAAGAACAGATTGGCCACCGGAGTGAGGCAGCGCCCCAGAACGGTGCGGCGTTTGATAATAAACCAGCGCCCATCGCGGAACTGATAGGCGATGGCGTTGAGGCGAAGTGAATTGATGGTGGCGCCCCACCACCGGCGCACGGTGCTGAGGCAGGTAGGCTGGTGCAACGGTGCTTTCATGGTGTCCGGCCTCCGATCCAATCCCAGTGGAGCACGGAGCCGACTGCCACATCTCTTGTTTCCCCCCTCGCCGTTGCCCCCCGAAATACTGGCAGGCACGGTGGATTATAGGGAGGCACGCTGGGGATGCCGTTGGGTGCGGCCCAAAAGGCGGAGAGATACCCTAAAATTTGCCAAACCAACATATTGCCCCCGCCATGAAGGTGTGTTATTATATACCTAACAAATTGCGTACATTCAATCAGGCGCCGCCGTGTCCACCTTCGCCCAACATTCTCTAACTCATTTGCTGGAATTGGCCCGGAAAGTGCAGGCCATTGAACAGCAGGGCAATCTCCAGGCTCGGATGAATAAGGCGGCCGCCTTTCTATCCACCGGCTGGCCGACCATCGATCAGGCTATCGGCGGGTTGTCTTGGGGAGCGATCCACGAATGGTTTTCGGGCCCCCTTCCGGAGGTGGCGGGGAAAGAGGCCGGTCCGATGGCTCAGAGGGCGATTCTTCTTCGTGGAGAGAGCAAGAAACGAAGATGGCGGCCGGCCCTGGGGGTACTGGTGCATCTGGTGCGACAGGCGCATTTGGCAGGCCGGGAGGGTGAAACTCCATCGGAGCCGCGGCCACGGTCGCACGTGGTATGGATCGGCAGGCCTTGCTGGCCATATGGCCACGCGCTGATGGGGCTTGGCAAGAGCAAGGAGCCCGCGGAAATGGAGCCGAGGGGTAGGCAGACCGGCCTGTCCCCCCCCGTATCCCGGGCCGGTATGCCTCTTACCCCGTTGGATCAGCACCTGTTCGTCGATCCACCGGATGCAGCTACCCGGCTGTGGGCCATCGACTTGGCCTTGCGTTGCCCGGCCGTGGCGGTGACGGTGGCCGATGGCAGCCGGCTGGACATGGCGGCCACACGGCGGCTGCAACTGGCCGCCCACGCCGGCGGGGGGCTGGGCTTGCTGGCACGCCCGCCTTGGGAAATCTCGGAACTTTCGGCCGCAGCCACCCGCTGGAGTATCCGCGTCTGCCCCTCGCGCACCGGCCGACCAAACTGGAAGATCCGCCTCTTGCGCTGCAAAGGAATGCGGCCAGACACAGACCCCGCCCTGAAGCACACCGCGGTGGTCGTGGAGTGGAGCCGTGAAAAGAGCCTTATCTGTATACCTGCCGAACTGGTCGGTCGATCTGGTGCAGCGGCGGCGGCAACGGTACCGGAGCAGTTGCACCTGCGGATCGCCTAGCGCGGCGACAAAGGCAGGGTGCGTGGAGTCTTCGCAACGCACCATTCGACCTTCGAAAACCTCCGCGGTGGGTGACGACGAAGACGCCTCCACCCACCCTACGGCGACCGGCCCTGCGGGCCCGAAAGAGAATCCACCGGCCATTTTGCTGGTGACGGCCGTGGCCGGCCGCCAGATCGTCAGCCACTTTTGTCCGTGGGCGGCCAGGGCGGGGGTCCGTGCGGGCATGACGCTGACTCAGGCCCGGGCGCTGCTGCCCCCCGGAAATTCTGGACCGAACACCCACGGGGTTCACGTAGAGCCTTTCGACCCCCAGCGTCAAGCCCGGGCCCTTCAAGCCCTGGCCGCGTGGGCCGGCCGTTTTTCGCCCCTGGTGGCGACCGACCCCCCCGATGGCCTCTTGATCGACAGCACCGGCTGTGAGCGCTATTTCCACGGTGAAGAGCGCCTGGTGCGGCTGGTCTATGAAGGCATCCGCCAATTCGGCTTCCATGTGCGGGTGGCGGCGGCCTCCACTTTCGGCTGCGCCTGGGCGGTGGCGCGATTCGGGCAAGCGGCGAGGATCCATTCCGCGGTAGGGTGCGTGGAGTCTTCGAAACGCACCATCAGGGCCCCTGCTCGCCCCCAGAGATTGGTTACGGCCGAAGACGGGCTAACCCACCCTACGCATTTCGACCCGAGCCACTGCATCCTGATCGAAAGAGATCAGATGCCGGAGGTGCTGGCCCCCCTGCCGGTGGCGGCCCTGCGCCTGGATGAGGACACCGTGGCCGGCCTGCAGGAGGTGGGCATCCGCACCATCAGCCACCTGCTGGCCCTGCCACGTTCATCCCTGGCTCAGCGTTACGGCCCGAATCTTCTGCGGCGGCTGGATCAGGCTCTGGGCAGCGCCTCCGAAACCATCCTTCCCGTGCGCCCGGCCGAACCGCCCCGTAGCGAGCAAATCTTCCCCGGCCCCTGCGTGCAACTGGAGGCGGTCATGCAGGCCACCCGCACTCTTCTGGCTCAACTGACCGCCCAGTTGCAGGCCCAGGAATGCGGCGCCCGGCGGCTGGAATTGACCCTGATCCGGGCTTACGCTCCGCCGGTGGTGCTGGCCCTGACCCTCAGCCGGCCCAGCCGCTATCCCCCGCATCTTTGGTCCCTGCTGTCTCCCCAACTGGAACAGGCCAACCTGGGGCACGGGGTGGAACGGCTGATTCTGATGGCCAGCCGCACCGGCCGGCTTCGGCACGAGCAGGCGGAAGCCTGGGCTGCCGGGCGAGCCCCCCGGCAACTGGATCAGCGGCTGGGCGAGATGGTCGACACACTGATCAACCGCCTGGGCGCCCAGCGTATCACCCGCCTGGAGGTCGTGGAAACCCATATCCCCGAACGGGCCCTGCAACACCGTCCGGCACTGGCCCCCCAACCGCAATCTTGTGCCAGAGTCACGCCGCACGACCGGCCCACCGTGCTGCTGGACCCGGCGGAAAACATCCAAGTGGTGGCCCTTTGGCCCGAGGGCCCCCTGTCTCTGCTGCGCTGGCGCGGCGTGCAGCATCGCATCACCGGCAGCCTG
>JAJXSS010000421.1 GCA_021784455.1 Planctomycetota bacterium | reverse complement strand
GCGGACTTGGGCTCAACCGGGGCCGATTCTTGAGTGTCGGCCATGGTGCGGTGGAACAGGCCCAGGTCCTCGCCGGTCTCGGTGGTATCGGGGGAAGCAGGCCACGCTAGAGCAGCTTCGCCAGGATCGTCCGGTAGTTCCTGGCGAGAACGCAGCAGGGCGTTAAAGACGATGGGTGTTACGGGTTCTTCGTGCGGCTTGGGGCCAGCGGCGGGTGCGGCCGCGGCCTGGTCGCGCGGGGCCGGTTTTGCGGCGTCGGCTGCGGTAGGGGAAGGTGGGCCCGCCTCCAGGGCATCGAGCGCGACTAAGGGACGGGGCGGAATACACGGCAGCAGGGCTATGGGGGGAGGCGCTGAGGCGGACACATCTGCGACGGATCGGGACGGCGACGCCGCGATCGCGGCGGCTTGGTCTGACTCACCGGCCACAGGCGTCTGGGATAGCGATGAAGACACATCGAGGCATTCGTGGCGCGCATCCTGGGGTATTACCCGGGCGATCGAGAGGACTTCGGTTGGGAGATCGGCCTGAGGACTGTCGGCCGCCGGGCCGACGGCATGGGGGGGCTGGCCGATGTCCACCATGGGGTTTGGTGATTGGATGGGGCCGGCACCACCAGTGAGGACATCAGGTTCAGCGGCATCCAGGTCGGCCGGGGCCAACGGGGCGGGCGCCGGCTCCGTGATCGGGATGGAGACCACCGGGGTAACCGCCTCCGCTGCGGGCCAAGAGGCATCGGTCGGAGGCAGGTCGGTGGAACCATCTGCCCGGGCCACCGCATCGTGAGTGTGTAAGCCGGGGGCATCCTGGCGATCCGTGCTTGTGATCGCGGCGCCGTCGTTAGGCGTCACGACCACAGTGGCCGGAACCGGGGCCGGGAGTATGGGAATCGGTGTTTCTGCAGGCACGGCCGCGGCGGGACAATCAGCCAGCCCAACGGTTCCAGAAGTGTGCGCGCCACCGGAGCTCAACTGGTCAGGGGATTCGATCGGGGTAGCGGGGTCAGCTATTTCGGCCGGGAGCGGCGGAGTCTCCACCTGGCTTGTACTGGCTGGAGCTTGGGCAGTGGCCAGACCGGGTTGGTCGTCCGAAACGGGCACGGCGCTGGTCTGGGGGGAGGTGATGATGATCGCAACCTCGGGTTCCAGTGCGATGGCGGGGGCCCCGCCGTCGCGTGCGATACTTGGCTCATCCCTACCGCTTACATGGGACTCGCCGGTGAGGGCCTGGGGGGGGCGGGTCTGGAGCAGCGTAGCCGCGGCGACCATCTGGGGCTGAGCCGCCGGGATGGGGCTGGTTTCAGCCGGGCAGAAGGGGGCTACGTCTTCGGCCATTTCACCGAGGATAGGGGTTTCGGCAGCGACAGGGTTATTGGCGCGAGGCTCGGAACGGATGGGCGCCTCGACGGGGGAGGTGGCGCCAGGGTTGTCCGGGGAAAGCTTGGGAGCGCTGCTGACATCGACTTCGTCAGTCTGGGGTGAAAGTATGGCCGTATGGCCGTTGGGGTGTTGAGGGTCGGCGAGGTTGGTTCGTCCGGATGCCTCAGCCTGGGTGGCAGAGGAGTCGGACTCGGGGGGGCCGGCTGCATCCCCCACCGAGCGCAGGGAAAGGGCCACGGCCGTGGCCAGCGGTCCAATAGAAACCGCCTCCTGAACGAGCGTGGGCGGCAACTGCGGCCGGGGTATGCTCCGACGGTGCTGGATACGCGTGGAGGGCTGGCTGTAGGAATGGACGTCGCGCGTTTTGGCGCGGTTAAACACAATACCGGCCACGGGGGCACGCAGGCTGGCAAGGTGGGCGGCGGCGGCCGCCGCCGGAGCACGCGGTGTACCCCGGGACACCACCAGCACCACGGCATCGACCTGTGGGGCCACCAGGGAAGCCTCCACACTGCCCAGAATCGGTCCGGTGTCAACAATGACCGCATCGTAGTGCCTGCGTGCATCGTCGAGGAGTTGGCGGATGAAGGCTGATGAGAAATGCCCCCCGTCGTCGGGATGCGCGGCCCCCAGTTGGAGCATCCAGAGATAGTCCAGACGGGTAGGAATCGCAACGGCGTCCAGGGGTCGGCCCAAGAGCATGTCGATGATCCCGGGCTGGGGACGCACCTGGTCGGACAGGGCCTGGGCCACATCGCTGTCACGCACGTAGTTCAGGCGGACCAGGGCGGCGCCGACCTTCTGCTTGTCTCGGGCGGCCAGAGCCAGGGCTTCGGCCACCTGGGGCGAACTCACCAGACCGCGCTGTTCCAGAAGTTCACCCAACCGCGGGCGGAACATCGGTTCGAAGCGGGCGCTGAGGCCGGCGCCGACCACGTCCAGATCGACGAGCAAGGTGCGCACGCGGGTGCCGGCGAACGACAGGGCCAGGGCCATGGCCAGACTGGTTTTGCCGTCCAGGGGGGCGGGGCTGGTGATGGCGAAGATGCTCCGTGGCGAGCCGTCGCCCCCCAGTTGCAGGCGGGCGCGGAGCTGATGGACGCAGTGCACGGCAATGGCGGCTTCAGCGGGGTCGGACAAGTCGCCGGGCAGCCGGGGGAGGATGCCCAGAATGGGCAGGCTCTGAACCCCATCGCGCAGATGTTCCAGACGGCGCATCCGCCGGTCGAGCAGGGCCAGCAGGGCCACCACCGCGAAGCCCGCCGCGCCGCCGGTTCCGCCGCCAAGCACCGCCCACTTGAGGCGGGGGTCCTTGCTGGGGCGCAGGGGAGTCTCCCCGGTGCTGACAACCTGGAGCCGGCCGGCGACCGCGGCTTCGACGCTCAACTGCTCGATACGGTTGCGCGTGGTGGTGAGGCGCTGCTCCACATCCGCGGCTTCCTGGCGGAACTTGCGCAGTTCGAGGCTGTCCCGGCCCATCTTGACGGCTTCGGCCTCGGAGGCCTGATACAGGTCTTTCAGACGCTGTTCGCGCTCGCGTAGCTGGGTCAAAGTCACGATCGGGGGGATGCCGTCGATTTCCCACGGCCGCTGCACGGCATCGGCGGGCTTGGACTGACGGTAGGTCTGGGCGTACTGCTGGATGGTCCGGTCAAGGGCGGCCAACTGCTTGTTGGCTTCGATCACCATCGGATGGGTATTTTTGTGGTGGATTTTCAGGCCTTGAATCTGGGCCACCAGGGCATTTTTGGACCTGAGATAATCGGCCATCTGAGGGTCCTGCTGGGCGATCTCGTCGATGCTCAAGCGGCTGACGGGTTCGACGGCGGACCGGCCTTGCTTATCCGGTTCGGCGGCGGCGAGCATCCAGCGCACCTCTTCCAGCATCGTTTCCAGGTGGTCCAGGCGCTTGAACTTGGCGTCGCTGAGCAGGTCCAGGGAATCGGTTCCGTAGCGCTTGGCGATCCCCATGATCTGGTCATTGAATTTCTGAAGCTGCTTGTAGAGATCGTCCCGCCGGTCGGCGAGGATTTTGAGCCGCTCGCTTTCGAACGCCTGCTCCTGTTCGTGATAGACCAGCAGGAACGCCTTAAGGATGGAATGCACTCCCGCGGTGGCCCCATAGGGTGACGCGTCGGCGAAAGTGATATCGATGAGTTCGGTGCCTCCCGGGTTCTGCACCGTCAGACCACCCAGGAACGCCGCCTGCACCGCGGGGTTCCAGCCGCGATTAAGGGCCTGCCACTCGGGTTGCTGTACGGCCAGCGTCAGGACCCGGTCACTGGTGATCATCTTGACCTGCGTGCTGAAGTACTGTTCGTACATGGGCATGATGCCGCTGCGGTCGGTCTGGTAGAGAATGTGGGGCAGCACCGGCTGTACGCGGAGCATGGCGGTCGATGTGTAGAGTGGTTGACGCTGGTGAAAGCCCCAGATGGCCCCCGCCAGGGCGCCCATCACGGCCAGGAGCAGGGCCCAGGGGTACTTGCCCCGCAGACGGGCGTGGAGCTTGGAGATCGGAGGGGGCTCGGGAGCCGCGAAGGTTGTGGGCTGAG
>JAJXSS010000420.1 GCA_021784455.1 Planctomycetota bacterium | reverse complement strand
AGCGGGTGCTCCAGAATGGCGCCTTCCTCCTTGAGCCCCACCGCCTCACCGAACAGCACCAGCGGCACTTCCACGGTGATGCGCTCGGTCAGGTCCACGCGCTCCAGATCCAGGTGCACGACCTGAGCCCCCAGGTGGTCCCACTGCACATCCTTGATGAGCACGGGCTGCTTCTGGGCGTCGAGCGTCAACTCGATGATGTGGGCGTTGCTGTGCAGGAGGTTGACGATCTCCTTGCGGTCCACGGAGAGGTGCAGGGGTTCCTGCCCGTGGCCGTAAACGACGGCGGGCAGGCGGCCGGCCTGGCGCAGGCGGTTGGCGTAGCGGCTGCCGATGCGCTCGCGGCGCTGGCTGGGAACCTGGGGAAATTGCTTAGTAGCCATAGGGGTTGCTCCAAATCGTCCTTTACTTGCCTTCCTTGCGGAAGAGGCTGGATACGGACAGGTTGTGGTGAATGCGGTGGATGGCCTCGCCGATCAGTTCGGCGACGGAAAGCTCCACCAGTTTGTTTTCGATCGGCCGGTAGCGCGGGCCCCCGGGGATGGTGTCGGTCACGATGACTTTGCTGATGGGCGCCTCGCCCAGACGCTCCATGGCCAGGCCCACCAGCACCGGGTGCGTGCAGGCGGCGATCACGTCGCGGGCCCCGTGGGCCTTGACCATCTTGGCCGCCTCGCACATGGTGCCGCCGGTGGAGATCATGTCGTCAATCATCAGCACCGTCTTGTCTTTGACGTCGCCGATGATATTGGCCGAGACGACTTCCGTGCCGCTCTTGCGACGTTTGTCCACGATGGCCAGTTCCGCATCCAGCCAGGTGGCGTAGCGGTTGGCGCGTTTGACGTTGCCCACATCCGGCGATACCAGCACCACGGGCCCCAGGTCCTGGCGGATGGACTGCAGATACTTCACGATGACCGGGGCGGCGTGCATGTGGTCTAGTTGGATGTCAAAGAAGCCCTGGATCTGCTCGGCGTGGAGGTCCAGGGCCATCACCCGGTCGGCCCCGGCGGTGGTGATCAGGTTGGCCACCAGCTTGGCGGTGATCGGCACGCGGCCCTCATCCTTGCGGTCCTGGCGGGCGTAGCCGAAATAGGGGATCACGGCCGTGACCCGGCGGGCGCTGGCCCGCTTCAGGCAGTCGATCCAGATCAGCAGTTCCATGATGTGGGCGTTGACCGGGTGATAGGTGCTCTGGACGACAAAGCAGTCCCGGCCGCGCACATCCTCATCGATCTTCACGATGATCTCGCCATCGGGGAACATGTCGGTGTGGCCCTGCCCGATGGGGATGTCGAGATAGTGGCACAGGCGGTCGGTCAGTTCGCGGCTGGCCCGGCCACAGAAAATCTTCAGGTCATCCTTGTCTTGGCGGCTCATGGGTGTGTCTCGTAGCTGAGGTCTCATGTCTCGCGTGGCCAGCATCCGGTCTGGTGAGTTCGGACCCGCCCCAACACAGGGGCCGGGTTGCGGGCATCCGGGGTCCGGGCCCGCCCGGACCGGTGCGCCGCTCAGCCCCTCGCCGGGGCGCCTTCGCGGGCCAGGCGTTGGCGCAGGATGGCGTCCACCTTGGCCAGTTCCTGGGGGGTGTTGATACCCAGCACGTCCTGGGCCGGCACCGCGTCCACCAAGGTGACC
Organism: Planctomycetota bacterium; assembly: GCA_021784455.1. Taxonomy (GTDB): domain Bacteria; phylum Planctomycetota; class Phycisphaerae; order Phycisphaerales; family Phycisphaeraceae; genus JAJXSS01. The sequence goes on along the minus strand of JAJXSS010000420.1, from coordinate 2,300 downwards.
GGGTCTCCGTTGGCGGCCAGCAGGCCGGGCACATCGGTCAGGTAATACTCTTGCTGGGCGTTGTGGTTCCGCACCCCGGCCAGGGCGGCAAAGAGCTTATCGCTGCGGAAGCAGTAGTAGCTGGGGTTGATCTCCTGCACGGCCATCTGGGCGGGCGTGCAGTCCTTCTGCTCGACGATGGCCGAGAACTGGCCGGCCGCATTGCGAATGATGCGCCCGTAGCCCGTGGGGTCATCGAGAACGGCCGTGGCCAGGGTGGCGGCGGCGTGGGTGCGCTGGTGTACCTCCAATAGGCGGGCCAGCGTCTGGCGGCGGATCAGCGGGGCATCGCCGGCCAGGACGAACACATCGCAGGCCGGCTGGCCCGCGAAGAAGGGCTCCGCCATGCGTGTGGCGTGGCCGGTGCCCAGTTGCTCCGTCTGCTGGGCGAACTCGATGGCGAGGCCGGATGCCGCCCCGGTCAACCCGCTCAGGGCCTGGCGCACCATCTCGCCCCGATGCCCGATCACGACGATGCAGCGGCACACACCCGCCGCCTGGCAGGCACGCACCACCCATTCCACCAGGGGCCGATCGGCAACCGCGTGGACCACTTTGGGCAGGTCGCCGCCCATGCGTTTGCCCTTGCCCGCCGCCAGGATGATGGCCTGGGGCGACCGAAGCTCGGAGCGCGGATCTGGGATCGTTGATCGGTTGGTCATGGGCATTCGTCAGCTTGGGACTCTTCGCAGCACGCATCTTCAATCAGAGATCAGAGATCCAAGATCAAAGATTCGGTAACTGGCCCGCCTGGATTCGAACCAGGAATACCAGGACCAAAACCTGGTGTGTTACCGTTACACCACGGGCCAACGGGGCGGCCCCCGCGTTACCTCCGCCAAGGGCCTGGGGCCCTGCCTCTGGCTGGGGTTCCTGGGGCGGCTGTTCCGGGAGTTAGTGGCGGTCTAGGCGAGCGTCGGGACGGGGACGCACGGCTCCTCCTTGGGGGCTCAGGCCTGTCCGCGGCCGGCGAAGAAGCGCTGGGACAGGCCCCTGTCCGCGCCCCTGCGACGGATCCGGCACACGCGGATACGGCTGGAGAGTCACGGTCGGCCCAAATCAAGGCGGAAATAGTGTAGACAGACCGCCCGGCCTGTCAAATCCGGGGCGAATCCGGTGTGAACGCTCAAGAGAAGTGTCACGGTTATTCTCTCATTAGAAATGTCACGTGTCACGCCGCTGGGTGAGGGGGCGCAGCGCAGGCGAGGGCGCAGGAACTGGCAGACCTCGGCCTGCTGGATGTTCTTGCGATGGAACTGGCAGTACAACCCCAGCCGGCGGCGTGAGGGACTGACGGTCACGGCGGAAATGGCCGGGATTTTGTCGTGCTTGTAGCAGTACCGGATGATGGGGGTGTGCCCACGCGGCCCTCAGGTGCGGCACACGGGCGGGATCAGCAGGCAGCCGGATTCGTCGGCAAAGGCGATATGGGCACCCAGCCGCGCCGCTTTTTTTTAATGCGCGGCCAGTCGCGGCGCTTCCAGGCCTCGATGGCCGCCTCGTCGCGTTGCGTGGCCCGCTTCTCCGGCTTCTGGCAGGTCCAGTCCAGGGCGTGCAGGAGCTTGCCCACATGGTCCCGGTGGTACGGGACACCGAACTTCCGCTGGATCACTTGGGCCACGCGCAACGTCGTCCACAGGTCTGTCCGGTAGCCATGGGCCAGCGGCCCCTGGACCAGGTAGGTGACCAAGCGGTTCTTCTGCCGCCGCGTCAGCCGCGGCGGTCGGCCCGACGCCGGCTTGGGCTCCAGGGCCCGCCGGCCCCCGTGCGCAAAGGCGTCGCGCCAGCGCAGCACAGAACTGGCGTTGCAGCCCACGCGGCGGGCCACCTCATTCAGGGAGTGTCCGTCCTTGACCAGCGCCATGGCCCGCAGCCGCCGCCGTTGAAGTTCCTCGGGTGATCCTTGGGGGCGCATCCGTGCATCCTCCTTGAGGCTGGATGCACGCGATTATTGCATTACTTATGCAGAAATCAATAATGCCCGCATTCCGCCCAGGCTGGGGTAAAAATCGTGGAAAGATTTCTCCCACCCTCGTTTCCACCACGCCAACGCCCCTGCCTGCGGGAAACGTACCGTCCCGCCCCCCTCGCTACGCCCCACTCTTCCGTGACATCCTCAACAGCGCATCCGGCTCCATGGGCACGCCACGGCCTTGACCTTGCCTGGCTTCAATGCGAAAATCGCGCGTCTGCGGGGTCTCCTTGTGCAGGTCAGGTCCTTGGGGGATCTCCCGGGCCGCCCCCGCCGCCCGGGATCAGCC
>JAJXSS010000025.1 GCA_021784455.1 Planctomycetota bacterium | reverse complement strand
CTTTGAATCTGCTGCGGCGGGAGACCCAGAGCAAGCTGAGCCTGCCCGTCAAACGCCGCAAGGCTGGCTGGGACGACGCCTACCTCCTTAAACTGCTGGCAGGGGGAATTTAGATGCGGTGGCCCTGGATGCTGCCCCAGGAAGAGCGGTAGTCGGTTGCGATGGGCAGTCCGCCGGTGTATTTCGTGTTCACCACGGGCGTGGTTTCAAACTCAACGTGGTTGTCGTTCCAGCCGACGGCTCCGCGCCAGGCGCCGGGACTGCTGGTCCAGAGGCTCTGGGCGCCCCCGGAAGTGTTATCCACACCCGGGCCGAGGTTGCGGTCGCCCATGACTGCGGCCTGGGAATTGGTGGTGTCCTTCCAGTCGTTGTTGCGGATGTCCCCCGGATGGCCGGAGATTTCCAGAAGCGCGTAGGAGAACTGGCCACTGTCGACGTTGGTATCGAGCACCGCCACCTGCTTTTGGTCCGCCGGATTGTGCAGGTACGAGGGTAGAAAATATTGGCCGTTGAGGAGGATGGCATAGCGCGTGGCCGGGTCGGAGCCGTCGCGGGTCGAGCCATAGGTGGTGGGACTGGCCGCCACCGGGCCGCCGAGCACGCCGGTGCTGGTGAAACCGGCGTAATAATCGGAGTTGCCCTGGGCGTAAAGGATGTTGCCCTGGATGATGCCGCGGATCTGCGTGCAGTTTTTCATCTGGTTGGCGGTGCGGCGGGCGGCACCCAGGGCGGGCAGAAGAATGCCGATGAGCAGGGCGATGATCGGGATCGCCACGACGGTGCACACCCCCAGCACGATGCCGGCGGTGGCCCGGCCGGAACCGGTGCGCTGGCCCTGGGAGCGGCTGATGTCGCTCTGGGCCAGAATGCCCAGCACCAGGGCGATGATGCCCAGAATGATCCCCACGCCGACGCAGGAGGTGACCAGGCCGATGATGCCCAGGACCAGGGCGGCCGTGGCCATGCCGCTGCGGGTGGCGGGCAGGGGCGGGGGGGAGCCGGCCGGCCTGGCCAGCGGCGGGGCCAGGGCCGGCAGCGTGACCGTGCCACCGCAGTGCGGGCAGGGGGCGGCCTGGCCGGCCTGGTCGTCGGCAACTTCCAGGGTGGTCTGGCAATGGGGGCAGTTGATCCGGATCATGCACAACTCCTTTACAAATGGGGCCCGCGTGAGAGGACCGGAAACGAACTCAGTATAACGTGAGGCCAGGGTGAAAGATGCGGGGGAGGTTAAGCCCGAAGGGCGTGTGAATAAAGCCTCGGGCGCCAGCCCCGGGGATGCTGGTGCGTGGCGAAGACTCCACGCACCCTACGCCGAGGGGGCGGCGGGGTTTTCGGGGATGGGGACGAATTCGGTGATGGACAGGCCGAAACCTTCCAGGGCGGTGGGGGTGAAGGGGTGATTGGTCAGGAGGCGCAGGTGGCTCAGGCCCAGATCGCGGAGGATCTGCGAGCCGATGCCGTAGTCGCGTTTGTCTTTGGGCGGGGCCAAACCGGGGGTGGCCTGGGTGGCGCCCAGGCGCACGCGTTCGGGATCATCCTGGGGAAGCTGCATGGACTGGATCAGGCGCAACAGGCCCGAGCCCATGGCCTCGTGGCGCAGGTAGACCACGGCGCCCGAGCCTTCCTGCTGGATCCGGCGCATGGCCGCGTGCAGGGTGCGGCCCGAGGGCTGGCTGAGGTCGGCAAACACATCGCCCAACAGGTTCTGGCCGTGCATGCGGACCAGCACGGGGCGGTCCACCTCGAGGGGCTGGCCGGCGCCATCCAGCCGGCCGATGTCGCCGCAGACCAGGGCCACATGCGGCATGGGGTCCACCTGGCTGTGGTAGGCGATCAGGCGCCACGCGCCCTCGGCCGTCTGCACGGTGGTTTCGCCCAGCCGGCGGACGAGTTTTTCCCCGCGGAGGCGTTGGCCGATGACATCGGCCACCGAGCAGATGCGCATCTGGTGGCGCTGGCAGAAGGCGTGCAGCTCGGGCAGGCGGGCCATGGTGCCATCTTCGTTCATGATCTCGATGATGGCCGCCGCGGGCTCGAGGCCGGCCAGGCGGCACAGGTCCACCGAGCCTTCGGTCTGGCCGGCGCGGACCAGGACGCCCCCGGGGCGGGCCTTGAGGGGATTGACGTGGCCGGGCCGGGCGAAGTCGCCGGCGGTGGCGGCCGGATCGGCCAGGAGGTTGATGGTGCGGGCCCGGTCCGCGGCCGAGACCCCGGTGGAGATACCGAAACGCTCGTGGGCATCAACGGTGACGGTGAAGGCGGTGCCGCGCTGGGTGGTGTTGGTGCGCGACTGGGGCTCAAGGTCCAGGCGCTCGCACAGGGCCGGAGCCAGGGCCACACAGAGCATGCCGCGGGCCTCGCGGAGCATGAAGTTGATGGCCGCCGGGGTCACGGCCTGGGCGGGCATGACCAGGTCACCCTCGTTTTCGCGGGCTTCATCATCGACCAGGATGATCATCTTCCCGGCCTTCAGGTCGTCGAGGATTGGGGGGATGGGGTCCATGGAGACGAATCATCATACCGGGCCAAGCAGGTCCATGGCCGGCGCAAGAGGTGGGAGGAAACTCCAAGGACGAAATGCCAGGAACGAAAAGAATCCCAAGGGCCAAATCCCAACACCTGACAACACACCCTGCAACCCCTGCGAAGCCCAGAACAAAGAGGTGGCTGAAGACCAGGCCCTGGCGGGGGCCTACGGCCCCAGGCGCACGACCGTCCGCCGGTCCAGCGGCCAGGCCGCCAGAAGATCGCGCACCTCGTCGGCAGTGACGGCCATGATGCGGGCCAGTTCTTGTTCCAGGGGAATGTAGCGCTGGTAATAGAGCCAGGTGCCGCCCAGGCTGGTCATGCGTCCCAGCGGCCGCTCCCCGTGCAGGGTGGCGGCGGTGGCGATCTTGTTCTTGACGCGCTGAATCTCGGCCGGATCGATGGCCGCGGCGTAGGCATCCAGCGTCGTCAGCAGCACCTGTTCCACCTGGGCGGCGCGCTTGGGGTCGCACGAGGCCCAGGCCAGGTACACCCCGGTGCCATCCTGGGGTTCGTAGCCGAAGGCGGCATCATCGGCCAGGCCGGGGTCGATCAGCGACCAGTACAGGCGCGAGCCGTCCACATCGCCCAGCACATCGGCCAGGATGCGGGCGGCATAGCGGTGATCGTCCTGGGCAGGGGGGGCGGGGATGGCGGCCGCCAGGTAGTGGCGATTGAGCTTGCGATCGGTGAAGGTGCGCTGGACCAGGGCCGGCCGCGGTTCGCCCAGGGTGCGGGCGGCGGGGCGGTCAAGCCAGCCGCCGGACAGGCGTTCGACCTCCCCGGCGAAGGCGTCGAAATCGAGCTTGCCCGCGGCCGCGACGGTGATGTTGCGGGGGCTGTAGCGCCCGCGGAAATAGTCCGTCATCTGGGCGGCGGTCAGGGCCTCCACGGATTCGCGGGTGCCCAGCACGCGAAAGGCCAGGGGGTGGCCGGCGTAGTGCTCTTCCAGGAGCAGGTCCTGCAGGCGCCAGGCGGGCTTGTCCTCGTACATGCCGATTTCTTCGAGGATGACCTGCTTTTCGGTGCGGAAATCCTCTTCGCGCAGGGTGGGGCTCAGCAGGTCGGCCAGGAGATCGGTGGCCCGGGGCAGGAATTCCGGCAGCACCTGGGCGTAAAAGACCGTGGCCTCGTGACCGGTGAAGGCGTTGTAGTCGGCCCCCAGCTCGTCGAATTCGCGGTTAACATCCTGGGCACAGCGGCGGGCGCTACCCTTGAAGACCATGTGCTCGAGGAAGTGGGAAACGCCCATCAGGGCCCGCTCTTCATCGCGGGTGCCGGTATTGACGAAAAAACCCACGGCCGAGGTGTGGGCCTCGGGGTTGGCCTCGCCCAGGATGGTCAGGCCGTTGGCAAGCTGGTGCTGATAAAAGGTGATGGGCATGGGAAGAATTTTCGATTTCTGAATTTCAATTCTCGATTGCCGAGGCGCGCATCAGCCCCGGGGGTTGCCACGGTCGGCATCTTGGCAGGCCGCTATCCGACGGCGCTGGGCTCGCGAGGTACCCCAAGCCGGGACCGAGGGATCCGTGGCCCCCGACCGGCTCGGCAAATCGAAAATCAAAAATCCAAATTCGAAAATTCCGCTCACCCGCCGGTCACCTTGGTTAGCTCGCTGGCGAACTGGGCCTTCTGCTGCAGGCCGACGAACTTCTTGACCAGTTGGCCCTTGTCGAACAGCATGACGGTGGGGATGGCCTGGATGCCGTACTTCATGGAGACTTCGCGGTTCGCATCGGTATCGACCTTGCCGACCTTGACCTTGCCGTTGAAGTCGTGGGCCAGTTCCTCGATGGTGGGGGCCAGCATGCGGCAGGGCATGCACCATTCGGCCCAGAAATCCACGAGCACGGGCTTGTCGCTCTTGATCACTTCCTGCTCGAAATTCGCATCCGTCAATTCCAGAACGGCATCGCTGGCCATGGTAAAGCTCCTCGTTAAACAACTGCGAGGGAACGATTCCGCTCGCGGGGGGATTCTATTCCCCCCGGCCGATCCCGGCAAAACGGCAGGAGGATTGACGGATCAAGAAGAAAGAAGATCGATTAAGAAAGCAAAAAGACCAGAGGTAAGATGGTAGAGAGATATACCCATGGCGAAGAAGTACACCGTCAGTGACGGAAAGTTGGTCCTGATTCTGCTTGAAGCCAAGGAAGGTGGTTTTGCGGTCACATCGCCCCTGGATCCTGAATTGTGCACGCAGGCCGAAACGCTGAAGGAAGCCTTTGTTAATGCTCGTGATGCCCTCAAGGGGTTGATGAAGATGCGAAGGTCATTGGCGGGAAGAAAAGCCGCACAGCGGCGGTAGCCTGGAGGCCTCGGCGCCCGCCCCGGGGATCGGACTCAGAACTCCGCATTTCCGGGGGTGCGGGGGAAGGGGATGACATCGCGGATGTTCTGCATGCCGGTGGCGTAGAGGATGGTGCGTTCGAAGCCCAGGCCGAAGCCCGCGTGGGGCACGGTGCCGTAGCGGCGCAGGTCGCGGTACCAGTTGTACGACTGCTTGTTCATGCCCATCTCGTCCAGGCGGCGGTCCAGCACCTCCAGACGCTCCTCGCGCTGCGAGCCACCAATGATTTCACCTATTCCCGGGGCCAGCACATCCATGGCGGCCACGGTTTTTTCATCCTCGTTGAGGCGCATGTAGAAGGCCTTGATTTGTTTGGGGTAGTTCATCACCACCACCGGCCGGCCGACGAGTTCCTCGGTGAGATAGCGCTCGTGCTCGGACTGCATGTCCATGCCCCACTTCACCGGGAACTCGAACTGGCGGCCCTTGGCCACGGCTGCTTCGAGGTGCTTGATGGCGTCGGTGTAGGTCATGCGCTCGAAGCTGGCGCTGACGAACTTCTCCACGCGGGCCAGGCAGTCCTTGTCGATGCGCTGAGCGAAGAACTTCATGTCATCCGCCCGCTCGGTGAGCAGGGCCTGGAAGATGTATTTGAGGAAGGCTTCGGCCAGGTCGGCATCGGCGGCCAGATCGGCGAAGGCGATCTCGGGCTCGATCATCCAGAACTCGGCCAGATGGCGCGTGGTGTTGGAGTTCTCGGCGCGGAAGGTGGGGCCGAAAGTGTAGACCTTGGAAAGAGCCAGGCAGTAGCACTCCACGTTGAGCTGGCCCGAGACGGTGAGGAAGGACTCTTTGCCAAAGAAGTCCTGGGCGAAATCCACGGGCAATCTCTGATCTTTGATTTCTGATCTCTGATCTGAAGAGGGGGCCCCGGCGGGGGATTTCCGGGGGAGGTTGGCCAGGTCCAGAGTGGAGACGCGGAACATCTTGCCGGCGCCTTCGCAGTCGGAGGCGGTAATGATGGGGGTGTGGATCCAGCAGAAGCCGCGCTCGTGAAAGAAGCGGTGCACGGCCTGGGCCAGGCAGTTGCGCACGCGGGTGACCGCCCCAAACGTGTTCGTCCGGGGGCGCAGGTGGGCCACCGTGCGCAGATACTCAAACGAGTGCTGCTTGGGCTGGATGGGGTACGAGTCAGGATCGTCCACCATCCCGACGACCTGGATGGAGTCGGCCTGAATCTCGTAACTCTGGCCCTTGCCCTGCGAGCGCACCAGCTTGCCGGTAGCGCTCACCGAGCAGCCCGCGGTCAGGTGCAGCACTTCAGTCTGGTAATTCGCCAGATTCCCGGGGGCCACCACCTGGAGGGCATCGAAGCACGAGCCATCATGCACGGTGATGAAGGAGAAACCTGCCTTGGAATCGCGCCGCGTGCGCACCCAGCCGCAGATGGTGACGGTGGAGTCCACGGCGGCTTTGCCCGCGAGAATGTCGGTAATGGGAGTCATAGTCAGGATAGACTAACCGCGAAGGCACGAAGACACGAAGAGGAGGGTTGAACCACCAAGAACACCAAGGACACAAAGCGGAGAGCAGAAGGCAGGAATAATACTCCTTCCCCTTGGTGCTCTTGGTGTCCTTGGTGGTTGACTTCTTTCTTCTTCGTGTCTTCGTGGTTCAATGCCCGTGCGACACGACCTCCAGGGCCAGCCAGAGTTCACTGATCAGGAAGGGTTTGGGGGCGTAAGGGTGGGCGGCAAAGGCCAGGGCCTGATCGGCCACATAAGGGGCCAGGCGGCGCACGGCGGCCTGGTCGCCCAGGTGGACGGCCAGACGCAGGAGGGCGGTGTAGCCCTCGGGCCCGCAGGGCCGGCGGAAGGGCTCGGCGCCCGAGCGGCCCAGGAAGAACAGGTGCAGGTCCGGCAGGCGGCGCAGGGCAAAGGTCAGCACCGGCCGGGCCACCCCCGGAAGGCCCTGGGCGGCGTGTTCGACGATGGAGGCGCTGTTGGAGATCTGCACGATGTCGTTGGGGCCGAACACCGGCGGCATGTCCGGAATGATGGTGGTTACCTCCGGCTGGATCACATCGTAGATCAGCCCGCAGGGGGCCACGGCCGAGCGGACCACGGCATAGGACTTGGTGGCCGCCTGGAGCAAATCGGCATCGCCCGTGGCCCGGCCTACCTCGGCCAGCAGGTCCGGGTCGTAGTCGATGGTGAACGAGTTGGTGGCAAAGGCGTGGGTGCCGAAGTTGTAGTAGTTGCGGATCAGCCACACCCCCTGCTCGACGGTCTGGTGGCGCAGGTAGGCCCGCAGGATCTGGTGCGCCAGGTCCCGGTCCTGGGGCCGGTGGAAACGCGCCCCGCCATACCACAGGCCCCGGGCCACGCGCAGGGCCTCGGTGGTGCCGGAGGCATCGGGGGGCGAGCCGGGCTGGTAGCGCCACAGCACCATGTCCCTGGTATCCGGCCGGGAGGGGTCGTTCTGGATGAGATGGGCCAGGCAGAAGGCCCTTAGGTGCTGATAGGTGTCGGCATCCCGGGCCAGGGCGGCCGCGATAAGCAGCTCCCCCACATCGACGGTGTAGGTCCAGCCATCGGCGCGGGCCAGGGCGTCCTTCTGCACCCATTGGGCGGCCAGGTGGTGGATGGCCTGGCGGGCCTGGGCCACCCGGGCGGCATCGTAGGCCGGCGGCACGTCCAGCCAGCCCTGGCGGTGGGCCATCACGGCCAGCAGGGTCAGCGTCATCAGCAGGGTCACGCAGGCGAAAACGATCGTGGTCAGGCGTTGCATGGTGCTATACCATACCCCCATGCCGATTCGGAAACTGCCGACGCTGCTCGTCAACCAGATTGCCGCCGGGGAGGTGATCGAGCGGCCGGCCAGTGTCGTGAAGGAACTGGTGGAAAACAGCCTGGATGCCGGGGCTTCGCACATCAACGTAGCCGTCGAGGAAGGCGGCCGGCAACTCATCCGCATTGCCGATGATGGCACAGGCATCCCGCCCCAGGAGCTGCCCCTGGCCCTGGCCCCGCACGCCACCAGCAAGCTTCAATCGGCCGAGCAACTGGCCGCCATCCGCACGCTGGGCTTTCGCGGTGAGGCCCTGGCGTCGATCGCTTCGGTCAGCCGCCTGCGTCTGACCAGCCGGGCCACACGCGACGGCCAGGCGGCGGAAGCGGGAGCGGGGATCGAGGCCAGCGGAGATGTGATGGGTTCGGTTGCCCCCGTGGCCTGTGCCCCCGGGACGGTGGTCGAGGTGCGCGATCTGTTCTTCAACACGCCGGCCCGGCGCAAGTTCATGCGTTCGGCCGGGACCGAGTTCGGCCACATCGCCGACCTGGTCGGCCGGATTGCCATGGTGCATCCGGAGGTGGGCTTCACGCTGGTGCACAACGGCCGAACCTCCCTGGACCTGCCGGCGGTGACAGCGCCGCGGCAGCGCGTGGTCGCCATCCTGGGCGGCGAACTGGATGAGGCCCTTCTGGAGTTCACGGGGGAATGGTGCGACCAGACCGGCGGCGCTCACGGCGACATGACCGCCTGGGGCCTGGCCGGGCTGCCGGCCATCGCCCGGGCCACGGCCAAGTTCCAGTACCTCTACGTGAATCACCGGCCGGTCCGCGACCGCAACCTGCAACACGCGGTGAAGGAGGCCTATCGCGGCCTGATGATGCCGGATCTGCAGCCCGTGGTGGCGGTGTTTCTGCAGATGCCCTTCGACCAGGTGGATGTGAACGTGCATCCGGCCAAGTCGGAGGTGCGCTTTGCCGACCCCAGCCGGGTGCACGGGCTGGTGCTCACGGCCGTGCGCCAGCGCCTCCTGGGGGCGGACCTGACCCCCTCGGCCGGGGTCAAGCAGCAGGCCTGGAAGTTGAGCGCGGCGGATGCGCTGGCGGGCGCGGCCGGCGATGAAGCCGGCCCCTCGGGCCCCGCCGCTTCCGGGGGCGCTTCCGGGGGGGGCACGGCTCTGTCGGCGGATTCGTTCGTGGACTACTTCAAGCGCATGGCCCCGGTGCAGAAGGGCTTTGTTTTTGAGGAAGTAAAAAAAGCCCTGGCCCAGGAGGATCCTTCCCTCCTGTCCGCCCCTGGAACTCCCCCCGGAATCTCCCCCGGCGAACTCCCGCGGGCGGCCGAGGTTCGGACCCAGCCCATTCTCCAGGTGCACAATTCCTACGTGGTCACGCAGGATGAGGATGGCCTGGTGATCATCGACCAGCACGCCCTGCACGAGCGCATCATGTTCGAGGAGCTCTCGGCCCGCATCCTGGGCCAGAAAAAGCTGGAGAGCCAGCGCCTCTTAATGCCGGCCGTGCTGAATCTGTCCCCCAAACGGGCCGCTCTGCTGGAAGATCTCAAACCACTCCTGGACCGGATCGGCATCGAGGCCGAGCCCATCGGTCCCGCGGCCATGGGCGTGCAGGCCTTCCCCACGTTTCTCTTCGACCGCCAGGTTGATCCGGTGGAGTTCCTGACCGAACTGCTGGACCGCGCGGAAGAAGGCGAGTTCGACAATCAGCCCCCTCTCCCGCAGGGAGAGGGCCGGGGTGAGGGTGGAACGAGCGGCCAGGGCGCCCTTGGAACGAACGCTCCCGCGGCCGCCGTGGACGACCTGGTCTCGGAAGCCATCCTGCACAAGGTCCTGGACATGATGGCCTGTAAGGCCGCGGTCAAGGCCGGCGACCGCCTGACCCCGCAGGAGTTGGCAGCCCTCTTGGCCCGGCGGCAGGAAATCGAACGCTCCAGTTCCTGTCCCCACGGCCGGCCCACGGCCATCCGCCTGACCCTGCACGATCTGGAAAAGCAATTCAAACGCATCTTGTAAGGTCTGGTTTGCCCGAATCGGGAAGCGTGGGATTTACTCGCTCAAGAGATCGAGAAACTGGCTGGCCGACAGGGCACACCTCATTAACAATATCATTTGACGCCCCCCGACCCAGTGCTATGGTTAATACGGCATGACGCTGCAGATTCCCATTCCGGAAGGCCTCGACGAGGCCACCGTGCACGACCTTGACAGGGCCGCCCGCGAAGCCGTGGCCATTGAGCTCTACCGGCAGGGCAAGCTTTCCCACGGCAAGCTGGCCAAATTCCTGGGCATCGGCCGGGGCCAAGTTGATGCATTACTCGGCCGCTACGGCGTGGTGGACGAGTTTTCCGCGCAAGAAGTTGCGGATCAAGTCAGGACTGCACAGCAATTGCGGCGCCAAGCATCATGATCATCGTCTCGGATACGGGGCCGCTGCGCTACCTCATCGAAGTGGGGGCCGTCCATACCCTCCCACGGCTTTACCGCAACGTTCTGACCACGCCTCAGGTGCTGGACGAACTCCGGCTGGGCTATTTCCCGGAAATTGTTCAGAAGTGGGCGCAAGCTCCACCGGCATGGTTGCAGGTCGAACAACCGCGTACCGTCAGTTTTCTTGACTGCCTCGACAAAGGCGAGGCGTCCGCTCTGTCCCTGGCGCGCGAACGCGCGGCGGACATCGTGCTGGTGGACGAGCGCATCGCTACCGATGTGGCCAGATCCATCGGCCTTAAGGCGATGGGCACTCTCGCCGTCCTCCAGGATGCAGGCTACGAAGGCCTCATCGACTTTCACGCCGTGATTCAAACTTTGACTACCCAAACTCAATTTCGACACAGCAAAGCTCTGATCGCGCAAGTCATTGCCGATTACGACCGACGCGTACGGGATCGCACGTAGGTCCCAACTTGTTGAGCGTGAATTGTGCCAAGGCTGGAAGATCGTTCAGACCGGCCCGCCATCACACCAGCGCAGACAAGATGTCCGGGCGAGCCCGGACCTACGACAGCGGCCGGCCTAGCGGTACTTCTCCGCCCGGGCCGTGGTGGTGCTCAGATCATCCAATTCATACGGCCGCACGCACACGGTCAGGGTCAGGACATTGGGCCCCGCCGCGGCGTGCTCCAACTCGGCCACGTGCTGCGGATCCGCCACACCGTAGGCCGCCAGAACGGGCAAAACGCGATGAATGCGATCGATCGGTTTCGATCCCGCTGGGTCGGAGGGTAAGTTCTCTTTGATCAACGGGTCGATCAGCACCAGCCAGGTGGCGGGAGGGATGGGCTTGCCCTGGGCCGGGTTTTCCTTGAAGGCCTGGACAAAGTCGCCCACATACGGCTGGGGCCATGGGTCCACCAGGCGCCGGAAGTTGAACTTGTCGTAGATGGCCTGGGGCGGCGGGATCAGCGGCCGAAGCTCCCCGGGCAGGGGATAATACGCCGTCATCGACATGTACCAGTCGGGCACGATGATGACGGCTTCGCCCGCGTGGCCCTTGCGGTAGAGCGGGGCCAGGGCCTCCTTGAACTGCATCTTGGGCTGGGTAAAGACCGCCCGCCAGGCCGGCAGCCACAAGAGACACATCCCCGCCAGCCCCAGCAGCACCACCACCCGGCCCAGGGCACGCAGCCTCATATTCCGGGCCGTCCATAGCGCGGCCGCCACCACGCCCAGCCCGGCCGACAGCGTGATGATGGCCACAAACGTGTAGCGCCCCGTCCACCACAGCTCCTTGGAAAACACGGGATAGGTGATCCAGGGCGACAGCAGCAGCATGATAAGCAGCAGCCCCAGCACCCAGCGCCGCCGGGTAAACACCAGGACGATCCCCGCCAGGGCGGCCGCCCACAGCGCGATCGCCCAGCCCGTGGGCAGGTAGCCCGCCACCATGGTCAGCACCGAATCCAGGTTGGCCAGCAGCGGCCGGGGATGCGTCACCACACCCGACGAGCCCGGGTGGTGGATGTAGTGCAGGAGTTTGCCGATCCCCGTCAGGCTCCAACTCGACAGGAAGACCAGCCCCGACAGAGCCGAGCCCGCCAGCACCATGACTCCCGCCCGCCACCGGGTCCCGAGCAGGAACAGGCCGATCAGCGCCAGGCAGGCCCCCGTGCCGGCCACGGTGGTTACGGAATGCACCGTGCTGGCATGCATCAGCATCAGGAGTATGCCGGTCAACCACCAGCGCCAGTTAAGCACGCTGGACCAGTCGCCCTGGGCTGAGCGGCGCAGGGTAAAACGCACCGCCTCTTCGACCACGATCAGCGTCAGCAGCGCGTAGGCCAGCCAGTTGCTGTACATGCGGGCCTCGCGGCTCCACTCCAGGGCGAAAGGATTGAGTGCCAGCATCAGCGCCGCCATAAAGCCCGCCAGCCAGGACAGCCGCCGGCCCAAGAGCACATACAAGAGCAGCACGGCCAGGGTGCCGTAGCACGCCACCACGAAACGGTTGCCGAACTCCGTGTTGCCAAAGAGGGCCCGGCCGACCTTCATCTCAATGAAGGGCAGCGGCGAGTGGGCCTGGTTGGCCTGCGTATCCCAGCGCAGCAGTTTGGTGATCAGATCCTTGGAGGCGATGTAGGAATACACCTCATCACCCCACATATTCTGGCTGCCCAGGCCGATAAAGCGCGTGGCCGCGGCCAGAATCAGCAGCACCAGGGCCCCCAGCCAGATGCGCCGCCGGCCGGCCGGTTCCGAAGACTGCACCACCTGAATGTCGGTTTCCATTCCTGTGCTCCCCACTGACACCCCACCCTTTTATCGGCCCATCGCGGGCGGCTCTTGCGCCGTTTGTCCGCGGGCCAGGGCCTGCCGGGCATCCTGCACCAGGTCGGCCAGGGCCGGGGGCAGCGCCTGGCCCCGCCACAGGCCGCGCAGAACCGCGATGTGCTTGTCGATCAGGATCTGGGCCCGGTCCAGTCCCAGGGCCCGCTCGCAGGGGTCCAGCTCGTCGAGATGCATCAGGGCGAACCAGACCGCCTGCAGCATGATGATGTCGGGTACGGCCTGGCGCAGGCGCCGGCCGTCACCTTCCTGGGGCAGGGCCAGGGCGCTTTGGGCAAAATCCACCCACCGCCCCAGCAGCACCGCCCACGTCAGTCTGTCGGCATCAAGAGAAGGCATTGTTGAACCGCCCAGCCGCCAAGCAAAAGCAATCAACCACGAAGACACAAAGGCGCAAAGAAGAAAGGCAATAGCTCAGTGTACTCTTGAGCAGTTCTTACTCCATTCTTAGAGTCCTTGGTGCTCGGTGGTTCAACTCTCTTCTTCCTCTGCTTCGTGCATTCGTGACTTCGCGGTTCAAATCCTTCTTCTTTTCTTCCTTCGATCGCGGAGCCATGGTGGTTCATGGGTTCAGAGTGTTCGGGGGTCCACCACTTGGCCGCTGCGGGCGGAAAGGTGGATGGCCTCCATCTTCTGCATGTACTCAAAGCCCTCGGCGAAACCGGGGGTCACCCGCCAGCTTTCACCCGCCCGCGCGTGGCGCACGGCCGTGATGAACTCCTCTTCCGCCCACCAGCCGCGCTGCTCGATGTGCGGCACCGCCACAGGCGCCCAGGTTCCCCCGGCCGGGGCCAGCTCGATCGCCGAGGGCGAAAACGTGTGCCGCAAGGTCGCCTTTTCACCCCAGATCACCAGCGTCTCGCCGCGGCTGGCCCCATCCGCCGCTACCCCCGAGTGTTCTTCCACGACCAGGGCCCCGCCGGCCAGCCGGCCGGTGACGGTCACGATCTGCGGCACGCCGATCGTCACGGTCGCCCCCCAGGCGTCGCGCTTGGTGGCCATCGGCGTGGCCATCTGGGCCGACAGACTGGCATACGGGCCCAGCCAGGCGTTCAACACTTCCGCGTAGATGCCCACGGCCAGCGCGTGCCGGCCGGAATATTCCACCCGCTCGCGCCAGGACACGCTTTGCCGGTCCAGATTAGCCCCGGAAATGCTGCGCAGTTCCACCAGACGCACGGCTCCCAAGGTGCCATTGGCCAGCACGCGTCGCACATACGGCTCAAACGGCATGCGGTGCGGCGGGGGGCAGATCATGGCCACCTGGTTCGGCCGGGACTGGGCCGCCGCCAGCATGCGGCGGGCCTGATCCAGATCCATCGCCATGCGAGCCTGGCAAAAGACGTGTTTGCCCGCCTCCAGGGCCGCCACCGACATCTCCATGTGCATGTAGGGCCACGTGCCGATGAAGATGGCCTCCAGATCCGGCCGGGCCACCAGTTCCCTCCAGTCCGACAGCACTTGCGGAATGGCAAATTCCTGGGCAACCTTCCGTCCGCTCTCCACGCTGCGATTGGCGACGGCCTGAACCACCACACCCGGCAGCTTCTGCAAGCCCGGCAGATGCCGCTGCCGGACAATGCTGCCGGCGCCGATGACCCCCACGCGAATCGTTTCCACCTGCATGGATCGGGCTCCCATTCTGCCACTTGACTGCGGAACCGGCCCCCGCCCGCCGGGTGACCTCAGGTTTCCTCCGCCAGCCGCTGGGCTTCGCGCCGGGTGCACTCCATCAGCCGCCGGTGCGTGCCCAGACCTTCCGGGCTGGCCGGGTCGGCGCCCGTGCGCTGGGTGTAGTGGCCCTCCGAGTCCATGTCCCAGGCCTGGCGCTGGTCGGCCAGCAGAACGTCCAGAATCTCGCGCAGCCGGGCCTGGGCCCCCGGTTCCTGGATCGGCGTGACGCACTCGACGCGGTAATACAGGTTGCGGTACATCCAGTCGGCCGAGCCGATGTAGTACTCGCTGCGGCCGGCGTTGTGGAAGTAGAAGATGCGCGAGTGCTCCAGGAACCGCCCGATCACCGACAGCACGGTGATGTTCTCCGACAGCCCCGGCACCCCCGGTTTCAGCGCGCAGAAGCCACGCACGATGAGCTGGATGCGCACCCCCGCCTGCGAGGCTTCGTAAAGCTTGCGGCAGATGGCCACATCTTCCAGGCTGTTCATCTTGGCAATGATGTGGGGCCGCTGCGGATCATCGGCCCGCCCGCCGCGCTGTTTCCACGCGCCCGTGTGGGCGATCTCGCGGTCGATCATCTCCACGAACTTGCGCCGCATGTTGATGGGAGCGATCAGAAGCTGACGGAAGTCGTGCTTGAGCGACCGCCCGGTCAGGTAGTGGAACAGGTCGACCAGGTCGGCCGCGATCTCGGGCCGGCAGGTGAACAGCCCCAGGTCGGTATAGACCTGGGCGGTCTTGGGGTTGTAATTGCCCGTGCCGATGTGCGCGTAGACGCGCATGGCATCGCTTTCGTGCCGCACCACGATGGCGGTCTTGGTGTGGGTCTTAAGCCCCACGATGCCGTACACCACGTGTACGCCCGCCTTCTCGAGCTGCTGGGCGATGCGCAGGTTGCGCTCCTCATCGAAGCGGGCCTTGATCTCCACCAGGGCCACCACCTGCTTGCCCGCCTCGGCCGCGCGGATCAGGTCGATGAGAAACGGCGAATCCGGCGTGGTGCGGTACAGCGTCAGCTTCAGCGCGATCACCTTGGGGTCCACCGAAGCCGACCGGATGAAACGCTCCACGCTGTTCTTGAAGGATTCGTAGGGGTGGTGTACCAGGATGTCGCCCTGGCGGATCAGGCTGAAGATGTCGGCCTCTTCATCGGCCAGACGCGGGGCGTTGATGGGCGTCCAGGGCTCGTACCTCAGCTCGGGCAGGCCCAGGTCGGCGATCACGTTCAGGCCCGCGTAGTCCAGCTCGGCCGGCATGGAGTAGACATCGCTGTCCTCCAGCTCGAGCTGCTCCATGAGGTAGCGCGTCATGGCCGGGTCCGGCTGGGAATCCAGCTCCAGGCGGATGGCCTGGGCAAAACGCCGGTCGCGCAGCTCCTGCTCGATCAGCTCCATCAGGTCGTCCGCATCCACTTCGTCGCGTTCCACATCGGCGTTGCGGGTGACGCGGAAGGGCTCGACCGCCTCAATCACCATGCCCTCAAACAGGTCCTGCAGGTTCTGGCGGATCAACTGCTCCAGGCTGATGTAGCGGTAGGGGCCCGGCCCCTCGGCTTCACGCACGCGAATCCAGGGCGGAAACACCGTGGGCACCTTGACCCGGGCGAACTGGGCGGCCGGCGGTTCACCGGCGCCTTCCTCTGCCTGGGGCCGCAGCATGATGCCCAGTGACAGGCTCAGATTGCTGATGAACGGAAAGGGGTGGCCGGGGTCCACCGCCAGCGGCGTCAGCACGGGAAAAAGGTGGGTTTGGTAGTACTCCCGGGCCCAGGCACGCTCGGCACTGTCGAGCTGGTCCCACGCCAGCAGGTGAATGTCGTGCCGGGCCAGGGCCGGCCGGATGCACTGGCTAAAGCAGTCGCCCTGCAGCTTGAGCATGTCCAGAATGCGCCCCCGGATGGCCTCCAGCAGCTCGCGCGGGGCCAGCCCCTCGCTGCTGCGCGTGGTCACGCCTGCGGCCAACTGGCGTTTGAGTCCCCCCACCCGCTTCATGTAAAACTCGTCCAGATTGGAGTTGAAAATCGCCAGGAAACGCACCCGCTCCAAAAGCGGTGTACGCTCATCCAGAGCCTCGTGCAGCACGCGGCGGTTGAACTCCAGCCAGGACAGATCGCGATTGAGGAACTCCCCCTGCCGGGCTTCCGGCAGCGCGGGTTGGGGTACGGACAACACGGAACGCGGGATTTGTGCGGGTCGGGCCATGGGACCGGGCTTTCACAACGGACTTCCCGACCCCCGGCCCGCACCTCGGGCCAGGCGGCCGATGCTAGATAATACCCCGAATCGCCGGGGCGCTCGCGGCACGAACGGTTAGGACCGCGCAATAGCGCCGGGCGGCGCCCGTCAATCCATGCCCGCCAGGAGCTATTGGGCCTCGGCCGATGCAGGCGAAGTGGCTGGCGCGGGCACGCGGGGGACCTCGCCGCCCGCGGGGCTGGCCGGCCCATTTGCCGGCTTGGCCTGCGCCGGGGCCGGTGGCATCAAACCTCCCACCTCCGGAGCCGTCAGCACGAATCCCAGGCCCACGGCCTTGGCCCCGGCCGGGCAGGCCCGCAGGGCCGCCAGGATCGTGTTGCGCTGGGCACCGATGGGCCGCATCTTGCCGCCGATTGCCAGCAGCACCTCCCGCACCCGGCCGTCCTGCAAGGCCGCCGCGGGTAAACCGGCCAGGGCCTGCAGAGCGGCTTCGTAAGCGCGGCGGTCCACCAGACTGTTGGCCTGGCGCAGCCCCTCGACTACCGCCGGATCCAGTGCCCGGTCGGCCGGCTTGTCCCCTGCCTGGCCCTGGGCCCACACGCGGCCCATCCCCAGGGCCAGCACCAGAAGCCCCGCTGTCAACACGCTGATCCTGATCTTGCCCATGTTCAGGTTCCCAAATCGCTGCCCAGTTGCGTCATGGTCCATTCTACGCTGAGAGCGTAGCTCCCCAATCCAGATCGCGGCCGGATCGAGCAGCCGCGAAAGCCGGTCTACCGGGGAGCCGGCGGCGTACTGTCCTTGAGCGGATACACATCCACCCGTACGGCGGTGAGAACAAAGAAGCAGCGACCGTCCGGACTGATGCGGGCGTCGATGATTGGCCGGGCCGCTGGGGATGGTGCCCAGCCGGTCTTGATCTCACGGTGCGTCGTCAGGTCCCACAGGCGGATGGGCCCTATGCGACTGAAAGTCAGGAGGAACCTGCCATCGGCACTAAGGCTCATGCCGGCGATGGGGGCGCCTTGGGCCAGAGGTGGGCCGCTGACGGCGCCGGTCTGAAGGTTCCAGAGGCGAACGCGGTCGTCCTTGTGGATGGCCACGATGAATTGTCCGTCTTGTGCAAGCTCTGTGGCGAGGATGGGGACCGTGGAATGGATCGTCTTGGCGCGCGACGG
>JAJXSS010000419.1 GCA_021784455.1 Planctomycetota bacterium | reverse complement strand
GAGCTGGTGGATCAGACATCGACGGGCCAGAACGTACAGCTTTCGGCCGCCTTGGAGAAGCTGGCCGGGCGGGAACGCTACCTGGCCCTGGAGGTCGAGGGCGCCCGGTACAACATCGGTGTGAAATACGGCCTTTTGACGGCGCAACTGGCGCTGGGGCTTTCCGGGGGCGACCGCGAGGAAATCCTGGCCCAGCTCACAGAGCTTCTGGCCAGCCGGCACCGGGGTTGATAGCCCGCCACCTGACACGCGAGACTTTCCCATGCCTGGTGACCTCATCAAGATCATTACCAGCGCTGACCCGGCGGTGCGCAATCAGGCTCTGGAAGCTGTCTGCACTGGCGCCGCGCGTGAGGAACTGCTCCGGCAGTGCGCCGAACTGGATGCCTTCCGCCGCTCGTGCCCCAATCTCTACCAGCGGGTGCGGGCCCTGTTCTTCCTGTATGCCATTCACCGCTTTCACCTACCGGAAAAGCTCGGCGCGGCGAGTGCTCGGCCCCAGGCACACCGGCCAGGATTCCGGGGGGGGCTGATCCCATTCGATGCCTACAGCCACCTCTTGCAGCGGCGGTTTGAGGAGGCCATTGACCTGTTCCTGGCGGCCCAGGAGCGGGATGGAGCCAGCGATGGCCTGTGCAGCGCCCTGGCCCTGGCCTACCGGGACCTGGCCTTTCAAACCCTGGCCAACCAGGTGCGCCGCTCGGTGCGTTCCGTGCGGGGCAACCAGTGGATGTTCCGAACCGGCCATCCGGCCGACCAGCCGCTGCGCCTGGTGCGGCCGCTGCTGGAACGCGATGTCCAGGCCGCCCCCGGGAATGGGGCCTTCCCCGTGCTGGTCGAAACCACCCCGGTGCGCATGGACCTATCGCACTCGGCCTGGAGTGACATCTTCTTTCTGGGCATGGATTTTCCCGAGGGGGCCCGGGTGCTGAACATCTCGATTGACCTGGCCGTGCGCGGGCGTGATCCGGTGCCGCGTCCTCCGATCGAGGTCTACCTGCGGGTGATTGATGAGCCCGTGCTGCGTCTGGTCAGCCTGGACCTGTCGGCCCGGGCGGATATCACCACCCTGGCGGAGGTGTTCGACTTTGCCCGCGATTACCTGGGCCTCTTGAAGGCTGCGGTCATTGCCGCCGGCATCGTGCCCCCCGGACTGGAAGGTTCGGAGCAGAGCCTGGCCGACCTCCTGTCCCGCATGACCGGGTCGGCGGGGCTGGGCCTGGAAATCATCAGCAAAGTCAACGACATTCCCAAGGGCTCGCGTCTGGCGGTTTCCACCAATCTGCTGGCGGGCCTGATTTCGGCCTGCATGCGGGCCACGGGCCAGACGCGCTCGCTGACGGGCGCCTTGGAGGAACACGAGCGGCGGATCGTGGCGGCGCGGGCCATCCTGGGCGAGTGGCTGGGCGGGTCCGGAGGCGGGTGGCAGGATTCCGGCGGCATCTGGCCGGGGATGAAGCTCATCGCGGGCGCCTTGGCCGGGGAGGGCGACCCCGAGGCCGGTATCTCCCGGGGCCGGCTGCTGCCCAACCACCGCATCCTGGAGGATGCGGATGCCTCTGCGACGACGCGGAAGGAACTGGAGGATTCGCTGGTTCTGGTCCACGGGGGCATGGCCCAGAACGTGGGCCCGATCCTGGAGATGGTGACCGAGAAATACCTGCTGCGCTCGGGTGCAGAATGGGCCGCCCGCCAGGAAGCCATGGCCGTGCTGGACCGCATTCTCCAGTGCCTTCGTACCGGCGACATTCCGGGGGTGGGAGCGGCTACGACGCACAATTTCTTTGGACCCCTGCAGACCATCATCCCCTGGGCCAGCAACCTGTTCACCGAACGCGTGATCGCTCAGGCCAGGGACCACTTCGCGGCAGATTTCCGGGGGTTCTGGATGCTGGGGGGCATGTCCGGTGGTGGCATGGGCTTTATCTTTAACCCCGCCCGCAAGGCCCAGGCCCAGGACTTTCTGCAAGAGGCCATGCGCACCACCAAGGCCGCGATGGAAACCGCCCTACCGTTTGCCATGGACCCGGTAGTTTACGATTTTGCCATTAACGAACGGGGCACCTGGGGCGAAGTGCGGCGTGGGGCCGACGCGCTCATGCCCGCGGGCTACTACGCCTTGATGGTGCCCTCCTGGCTGCGCACCGATCCCAACCAGCTCTCCCCGCTGGCCCGGCGCGAGATGGAACGCTTCGGCTCAGCGGTGCGCACCACGCCGGAACTGGGCGGCATGGTGCAGACCCTGTTCGACCGGCTGGTGCCCCAGCCCGTGCGCCCCCGCGAGGGCAGCAAGTCCCTGGCCGAACTGCTGGAGGAGAACGGCTTTGACCGCCAGCAGCACGAAGAGATCCGCGCCGAACTCAAGGCCGGGCGCATCGGCTTGGCCCAGAACCGCCTGCCGGCCTCGTGCACGATCGAGGATGTCCCCCCGGAAGGAGTCGTCGAGACCCCGGGGCATCTGTCCCCCGAATGTGTCAAACTCGGCCAGAAGGCCCTTGCCGGGGGCGAGGTGGCCGTGCTGACGCTGGCGGCGGGGGTGGGCAGCCGCTGGACGCAAGGGGCCGGTGTGGTCAAGGCCCTGCACCCCTTCTGCAAGCTGGGGGGCCGGCATCGCAGCTTTCTGGAGGTGCATCTGGCCAAGACCCGCCAAAGCGCGGCCCAGGCTGGAGCCCCCATCCCGCATCTGGTCAGCACCGGCTATTCCACCCAGGAGCCCATCGCCCGCCATCTGGAGGCGGTGGGCCACTATGACTTTGGGGGGCCGCTGTTCTTATCCCCGGGACGGTCGGTGGGGCTGAGGCTGGTGCCGACCGTGCGCGACCTGCGTTTTGCCTGGGAGGAGATGCCCCAGCAGGTGCTGGATGAACAGAAGGAGAAGATGCGCGACTCCCTGCGGGCGGCCCTGATCCACTGGGCACGCTCGGCCGGGGAGGCTTCCGACTACACCGACAACCTGCCCCTGCAGTGCCTGCACCCGGTGGGGCACTGGTTCGAGGTGCCCAACCTCTTGCGCAATGGGGTGCTGGCCGGGCTTCTGAAGGACCGGCCGCAGCTCAAGTACCTCATGCTGCACAATATCGACACGCTGGGGGCCCATGTGGACCCGGGGCTGCTGGGCCTGCACATCCAGCGTGCCAGTACCCTGTCGTTTGAGGTCATCCCCCGGCGCATCGAAGACCGGGGCGGCGGCCTGGCCCGGGTGGATGGCCGGGTGCGTCTGGTGGAAGGTTTGGCCATGCCGCGTGAGGAGGATGAGTTCCGCCTGTCGTACTACAACTCGATGACCACCTGGATCGATCTCGACCGCCTGTTGGCGGCGTTCGGCCTGGGACGGGCCGATCTGGGCGAGGGGCCTAAGGTGGCGGCCTCGATCCGGAGGCTGGGGGCCCATATCCCCACCTACATCACCTTGAAGGAGGTCAAGAAACGCTGGGGCCACGGGCAGGAGGATGTATTCCCCGTGGCTCAGTTCGAGAAGCTCTGGAGTGACATGACCGCGCTCCCCCAGGTAGCGTGCAGCTTTTTCGTGGTCCCCCGGTTCCGAGGGCAGCAACTCAAGGAACAGGCCCAGTTGGATGGGTGGCTCAGAGATGGATCGGCCGAATATGTGAATGCCCTGTGCGCGTGGGGGGCGTAGGTTGGACCCGGGCCGATCTTGGCAAGTTCGTGCCGGGGGCAATCCCGGGGGCGATTCCGGGGGCTATTGTGCCAGGGCTTCGACGCGCTGGTGGGCGGTGCCGATATGGGCGACTTTCAGGCCGAAATTCTCCCCCACCTTGACGGCCGAGCCTTTGGCGATGGGTTTGTTGTTGACCAGGAGGTCCAGTTCGCTTTCGGCCGGCTTTTCCAGCTCGATGATGGCTCCGGGGGCCAGGGCCAGCACATCATCCACCGCCAGGTGCCGCTCGCCCACCTGGACAAGGACGGGAACGGAAAGCTTGAGGATGGTCCGTAATTCCGTAGCCATTGTTAAGCATTATC
>JAJXSS010000418.1 GCA_021784455.1 Planctomycetota bacterium | reverse complement strand
CCTCATTACCTTTATGCACACGCTAGCTTTTGCGTCAGCCCAAACGCACACCACCAGATCTATGATGCCCCCCTTTCCCACCACAGAGCCCTGTCGTACTATCATATTACTACACCGATACATAATCCCGTCTTTTTCAGACGCAGGCCATGCGATCACATGTACCGATGGAGATGCCAGGACCGGTGTCGCAGAGATCGCGGAAGATTCCCATCCGCCAATCCAGGCAACACATGCCAGAGCAACCACCGGCCAGAGCCGGATGCCCCTAAAGTGCGTTAGCCGTTCACTATTCATAGGGTTGTATCTCGTCTCTTCCTGCATTGAAGTTGCCGCCTTGACACACTGCATCTGAAAAATGGACACTACATAGGTCAGGCTCCCTTCCCGCCTTGCAGGGCCTGCTTCCGCGGCCGGCCGGGGCCCCCGGGCAACCCCTGGTGTCAACTCTTGACATTTGACACCAGGAAAAAAGGTGTCCCAAGAAGTGCCCGGGGACCGTCCCCGAGCGATCCGCATCCAGTATACCACCCGCGCCCGGCAGAGGAAGATTGTTCGCCGCCTGTGTCTGGCGCCTGGCCGCAAGCCCTCCCTCCAGCCCCGGCCACGGCGGCCGGCCTCGCACCCAGCCCGTTCACTCAGACCCTCTTCCGTTCGACTCCTTCTCTTGCCAGGCGGTCGCACCCTGGCCCACGCATTCCGCTGCCGCGGGCTGGCCCGCTCAATTTGGGGCGACAAGTTTTGCGGGCGAAAGACCCCTCACCCGGCCTGTCCCCGAAGACGGGGAGAAGGGGGGTAGAACCGCTGCCCGCGAAAATGGTCACACCCCGGCGAGTCTGCCCGCGTTCGCCTTGACATCTTCAACCTTTTTGGTGGATTTTTGCCAAGTTCGTGAATAAACCCATCCAGGGCGGCGGTGTTACCTTGTGAGCGGCCAACAGGGAAGGACTTGTGCGGCAGACGCTGGAACGAATCTACCGCGAGCATCGGCAGGGGCTGTTTACGCTGGCCCTGATGCTGACGGGCCGGGCGGAGTTGGCCGAAGACGCGGTGCACGAGGCCTTTGCGCGGCTGCTGGCCCGGGGGCGCGAACCCGAAGGGGACCCCGTGGCCTATGTGTTTGCATCGGTGCGGAACGCGGCCCTGGACCTGCGGCTGCGGCAGGCACGGCGGGCAGGGATGGAGAGGTCGATTTTCGGCTTCTCCTGGCCCGACGCGATGGCCGGGCCGGGGGATAAGGCGGAGCGGGTGGAGGAGTTTCAGAGGCTGCGGCGGGCCGTGGAAGAGTTGGACCGGCCGCAGCGGGAGGTGGTGGTGCTGCACGCCCTGGCGCATCTGACGTTGGCCCAGGTGGGCCAGGCGCTGGATGAGCCGGCGGCCACGGTGGCGACGCGCTACCGCCGGGCGCTGGAGGTTTTGCGGCGGCGGATGGATACGAGCCATGGACGAAGACCTGGAACAAATGCTGCAGCAACTGCCGCTGGTTAAGCCCTCGGCAGATCTGGATGCGCGGATCGGCCGGCTGCTGGCCGGTGTAGCGGGGCGCATCGGTCCGTGGCGTGCGGGGTTTGCCCTGGTGGCGGCGGCGGCCATGCTGGCGCTGTGCTTTGCCGGGTCGTGGTGGGTCGTGCTGCGGGCGCCGGCCGGGCCGGCGGCGAGCCCGGCCCTGGCGGGGGCGCCCCAGTTCAGCGGCCTGGGCTGGACGCCGGCGATCCGGATCGAGCAGGTGGAATCGCGCTGGAGCGATGCGGGCACGATCCTGCCCGCGCAGGGGCCCGCGGTGCGGGCCTACCGTCAGCAGGCGGTGACGCAGGTGACCTACCTGGACAAGACCGGCAACCACCGGCTGGAGATTGTGACCCCGGCCCAGCGCGTGGTGTACGTGCCCCTGGAGACCTATTGAAAGGAACCCGATGATGCGAACGACTCAATCCCTGATGACGTGGATGGTGGCGGGAATACTGGTGGCGCTGAGCGTCAGTGTCCGGGCCCAGTCCCAGGGGCCGGGCGATCCGCCTCCGCCCCCGGATCGGCCGGACCGGCAGGACCGGTGGTCGCCCTCGGATATGCCCATGATGATGCACATGCCCATGGAAAAGGGCGCGTTTCTGGGGGTGGCCACCCTGCCGGCCGACGCTACCCTGAGCCAGCAACTGGGGCTGCCGCGCGGGGTGGGACTGGCGGTGGCCGAAGTGGTGCCGGATTCGCCGGCGGCCAAGGCCGGACTGGAGCGCCACGATGTGCTGGTGAAGCTGGATGATCAGTGGCTGGTGGATCAGTACCAGTTGGCCGTACTGGTGCGCATGCACAAGCCCGGTGACAGCGTGGACCTGACCATCAAGCACCAGGGCAAGGATGTCACGCTCAAGGCCACCCTGGTGGAGCACGAGTTGCCACCCCTGGAGAGCATGATGGGGGGCGGGCCGGGGATGATGATGCCGGATCGCGGGCCGTGGATGGACCGCATGCGTCAGCAGATGCGCGGCCCGAGGCACGACTCGATGCAGGACCTGCCGGGGGGGATGAGGGGGCCGCAAGGCCCGGCCGGTCAGGGCCCGCCGGACCAGAACGGTGGCCAAGGGGGGCGCAGGATGGGCATGATGGGCGGCGCGATGGGCATGAATGGGGGCATGGGGATGATGGGCGGGGGTGGGGGCATGATGATGCAGGGTGGCAATTCGCCCATGGCCGCGGGCAGCAGTGTCAGCGTGTCGCAGTTTGACAAGGACATGCAGATTACGGTCAAGACCGACAGCAGCGGGCGGACGCTTTTGGCCAAGGATGCCAGCGGCAAGGTGCTGTTCGATGGGCCGATCAACACGCCCCAGGAGTGTCAGGCCGTGCCGCCCCAGGTGATGCAGCGGGCTCAGAAGCTGCTGCGTATGCCCGTGCGGATTCTGGGGCCGCGACCGATGGAAGGCCGTCCCACGACCCAGCCGGCCGGTTCGCCGCCGGGCCATGGGGCGTCCGGATCGGTATAGGGCGTGAAGCTTCAGCGAGTTACAGGCCACTCGCGGGAACGGGATGGGGCCGTTCAACGAGCCGCAACCGTGAGGCAGCGGTCTTTTTGAGCGCACGGGGGCCGCTTCCCTGGCGGTCGCGGCTCCTTGGGCCGTACCCCCGGCTTGCGGGTTCGGGGGACTCATCCCGGGCAAGGGCAGAAAACCCGTCAAAAGCCGATAATTCCCCTTGCCAGAGCCGCCCGTGGCGGGTAAGGTACCCCATGCAGCCTTGCCCATCGGCGGCCCGGGCGTCCGGCCAGCCATGGGTGGTTTTTGGGAGATCCGACCATCATCAGACCACGTCCTCCATTTGGTAACCGGCCTGGCCTTGGTAAGCAGCTTCGGTTCAATGATTTCATCCGCACTTCTCCGGTCCGTCTCATCGACGAGAACGACAACCAGGCAGGCATTGTCGAGTTGAACGATGCCAAGCGCCGCGCCCGCGAGGCCAACCTGGACCTGGTGGAGGTGGCTCCGCAGGCCAGCCCGCCCGTGTGCCGGATCATGGACTACGGGAAGTGGAAGTACCAGCAGAAGAAGAAGGAGCAGAAGGCCCGCAGCCACGCCAAGACGAGCGAATTGAAGGAGATTCGTCTGAGGCCCAAGATCGACGATCACGATCTGGATGTGAAGATGGAGCGGGCGCGGGAGTTTCTGATTGAGGGGGACAAGGTGCAGTTCACGCTCATCTTCCGCGGGCGGGAAATGGCTCACCGCGACATCGGCATTGCCGCGCTGAACCGGATCAAGGCGGATCTGAACCTGATCAGCAAGGTCGAGGCCCTGCCCAAGATGATGGGCAAACGCATGACCATGGTGCTGGCTCCGGACAAGAAGAGCGCTGCCAAGGCGCCCGGGGCCCCGGTGGCTGCGGCCGGTGCCTCCGGCTCCGCGCCCAGCGCCGCCACGCGGCCGACGGTCGTACGCCCGCCGGCGGCAGCGCCGCCGGCCCCCGCACCAACCCCTGCGGCCACCCCGGCCGCGGT
>JAJXSS010000024.1 GCA_021784455.1 Planctomycetota bacterium | reverse complement strand
GTCCACCCGGGAGTCGCCGCCGCGGCCGGTCTCGTCGTGAACGAGCTTGCCGGCGTCCTCTTCCAGGTGGGCGCGGGTGATGCCGACGTGCTTCGGCGTGTGCCCCTTCTTCGGGTCGGGGTGGACGTTGATTTCCAGGTACCCGTCGTGGCTGAACGGCAGGTCGTACTGGCTGATCTGGTAGTTCTTGGGCAGGTCGGGGTAGTAGTAGCTCTTGCGGTCCCACTTGGTGAAGCGGGCGATGCGGCAGTTCAGGGCCAGACCCACCAGCATGGCCATTTCGACGGCGCGGGCGTTGATGACCGGCAGCACCCCCGGAAGGCCCAGCACCACCGGGTCGGTGAGCGTGTTGGGGGCCGCGTCGTAGAACTCGGGGCAGGCCACGTTGGGGGCGGCGGTGAACATCTTGGAGCGCGTCGCCAGCTCGACGTGGATCTCCATGCCCACCATCAAGCGGGTCTGAATGTCGGCGGTGGTGGTCATGGCGTGTGATTGTAAGCAGAAAGCGTCTCGGACAGTTGCACCAACTGTTCGAGGGTGAGGGTCTCGGGCCGGGCAGTGGGCAGAATACCCGGCGGCAGGGGGGTGCTGCGGCCGAGAATGGTGCCGATCTGCTTGCGCCGCTGGTGGAAGAGGCGATGGACCAGGGCGGCCAGGGCGGGCGGATTGGCGGTCAGGGGCCGGTCGCGGCGGACCAGGCGGACCACGGCCGAATCCACCTGGGGCGGCGGCCAGAAACAGCCTGGCGGCAGCTTGCCCACCACCTGAACCGTGCACAGGGCCTGCACCAGGATGCCCAGGGGGCCGTAATCCTTGCCGCCGGGCCCGGCGGCCAGACGGTCGGCGACCTCCTTCTGAACCATCACCACGGCCCGGGTCATCAGCGGGTGGTCCACGGCCAGATTGACCAGCAGGGGCGAGGCCACGTTGTAGGGCAGGTTGGCAATGAGCTTGAAGGGCCGGCCGCCGGCGGTCACGGCGGCGAGCACCCGTGCATCGATCTGATGCTTGCCGGCCAGGATGTCGGCGATGATCAGGTGAAAGCGGTCGCCGAAGCCGGCCAGGCGCTGGCGCAGGATGGGCTCCAGATCGGCGTCGATCTCCACGGCCAGCACCCGGGCCTGGGCTTGCAGCAGGTGCTCGGTCAAGGCGCCGGTGCCCGGGCCGACTTCCAGGACCTGGTCGTCGGGCCGGATGTCGGCCGCCGCCATGAGGAGGGCATATTTCCGGGGGTCGTGCAGGAAGTTCTGGCCCAGGCGGTGCTTGGGGGCCAGGCCGTGGGCCGCGAGCAGGGCTTTGATGTCGGCGAGGGACTGCATGGGGTTTAGATTTTCGATTTTCGATGGGACCGACCACCCACAGTGGCGTCGGCGACCATGGGTCGCGGGGGATCCCTTGGGGTTGCGATCCCCGGGATCGGTTTTTTGGCAATCGAAAATCGAAAGTCAAAAATCGGAAATCGACCGCTTCCTCAGCGCACCGCTTTGAGCCAGGCCTGTGAGAGCACTTCGTGGCCGGCGAGGGTGGGGTGGACGCCATCGCCCAGCCAGTACTCGAGCCGGGATTGCCGGGGCAGGGCATCGTTGAGCGCCTTCTGGAAGGCGACAAAGGTGCAGCGGTGGTCGTGGGCGAGCTTGGCCACGATGTCCCGGCGCTGGTCGATTTCGGGGAACCAGGTGTCGTTGACGGCGCCACACTTGAAGACAAACGGCTCGCACAGTACCAGGCGCACCCCCGGCAGGGCCTGGCGGGTTTTTTCGATCAGGTCGCGGTACACGTTCTCATACACATCCAGGGGTACGGCCAGGGCGGGATTATTCTTGGCGTGCCAGGTGTCGTTGACGCCGATCAGGATGGACACCACGGTGGGCTTCAGATCCAGGCAGTCCACCTGCCAGCGTTCGGCCAGTTGGGGCACTTTGTTGCCGCTGATGCCGCGGTTGAGGATGGTCAGGTTGAGGGCGGGCTTGAGGGCCAGCAGTTTGGCCGCCGTCAGGCAGGCATAGCCGTGGCCCAGGGCATCCGCGCCGTGGCCGTGAACGTTCTGGCGGCTGCGGCCGGCATCGGTGATGGAGTCGCCTTGGAACAGAATGACATCATTTGCTTTCAACATCGGGAGGATCCTTGGGAGTCGGGGTTCAGTCGAGCCATTTGCTCAGGTCCGGATGCAGCAGTTTGTGCTGGGCCGGGTCGTTCATGTTGGCGCGGGTGATCAGGCCCACACCGGTGTCGATGTGGGTCGGCACGGTCTGGCCGCGCAGGTGATCCACCAGGGTTTTGACGCCCAGATAGCCCATGTTGACGGGGTTCTGCACGACCAGGGCGTCGATCTGGCCATCCTTGAGTCCCGCCACCAGCGGCTCGGAGGAATCGAAGCCCACGAACTTCACCTTGCCCGCCCAGCCGTTGGTCTGAAGGGTGCGGAGCATGCCGAAGGTGGTGGATTCGTTAGGGCAGAAGATGCCGTCAATCGTGAGCCGGCCGCCGGGCCCCTTGAGGGTGGAAAGCATGCGTTCCGAGGCGTCCTGGGCTGAGGAGGCGGTGGCGCCGCCGTATTGGTTGGAACTGACGACCTCAATCTTCGCCCCGGCGGGGGCTTTGGCGTTGTAGGCGGCGATGGCATCCAGGAAGCCTTGTTCGCGGTACATCGTCGAGGCCGAGCCTTCCTCATAGCGCAGCATCACCACCTTGCCGCCTTTGTCGCCCAGCAGGCGTATCAACTCCTGCCCGCCGAGCATGCCGCCCTTGTGATTGTCGGTGGCCACGAAGGAGATGAAGCCGTGGCCTTTGAGGTTGGAGTCGATGATGACGGTGGGGATGTGGGCATCCCTGGCTTCCTGGACCGGCCGGACCAGGGCCGTTTCATCCAGCGGAGCCAGGACGATGCCGGCCACCTGCTGAGTGATGAAGTTCTCGACCACGGCGATCTGCTGCTCGCGGTCGTCTTCCTTGAGCGGGCCCTTCCAGATGATGTGGATGCCCAGTTCCTTGGCGGCCTTGGCCGCCCCGGCGTGGACGGACTGCCAGTATTCGTGGGTGGTGCCTTTGGGGATGACGGCAATGGTCAATGTTCCGGTGCCGGCGGCCGGCTGTTTGGTGCAGCCGGCGGTCCAGAACGCCAGCCCCAAGCCGAAAACGGCACACGCGAGGGCAAGTCTTCCAGCACGGTGGATCATGACCGGCCTCCATGGGGTAGGGGTGCAATGCGCCGGAGCGAGCAGATTAGACCGCTTAACCCCCCAGAGCAAGGGCAAGACCCTTCGTGTGAACGCTCATTGGTGCGACCAGACCCGACCCCTCTGACTGTCGCGTTTCATCAAGCCATACGAATCAGGTGAACCAGCGGTGATGGCAAAGGTCGAGGAAAACATGAGGATCGTTCGGGATCTCTGACGGCCAACCGCATTTCAACGGCCGGTAGAGATGGGTACAATCGGAGGGTCGAGACAGAGCCGCTTGGGGGGCTGAATTCCGGCGATTTTCGAGGGGGAAGGAGCTTGCGTTAAGATCAGCAGTCCCAGCGTTGGGCTGTCGGCAGGGGGTTTGGGGGGTGGGCCTATACTTGGAGCAAAAGAGCTGTCGATGGACAAGATGCCCC
Source organism: Planctomycetota bacterium (assembly GCA_021784455.1). Taxonomy (GTDB): domain Bacteria; phylum Planctomycetota; class Phycisphaerae; order Phycisphaerales; family Phycisphaeraceae; genus JAJXSS01. Next base: position 13,995 of record JAJXSS010000024.1, on the reverse strand, counting down.
CACACGGAACGCGTTGGTGGATTGCATTCCTGATTATTGCCTTCGTGCTGGCCGGCGGACCGGCGGCTTGGGCGGCCCGCCGGGGACAGGGCCGCAAGCCGTCCAACTCCGCCGATGCCGGGCGTTTGAAGGGCCAACTGCTGCAGGTCGAAGGCCAGGGTAAGACGGCCTCGGCCCAGTTGTCCAAGGCGCAGGCGGGGCTGGCCGCGACCCGGCAGCAGGTGTCGACGGCTGAGGCCGCCCTTACTCGGGCGCAGGAGGCGATGAATGATGCCCGCTCCCAACAAAGCCAGGCCCGTTCCAAACTGGACCAGACCGACCAGCATCTCTTGGCGGCCCTGATGGCCGCGGCGCCCTGCCTGAGCCTGCAGCAGAAAGTGGCGGAGGCCCAGGCTGCCTATACCGCGCGGGTCCGGGCGGTGAAGGCGGAGTTGGCGACGGATCCCGTGTATCAGCGGGCCCAGGCTGCCGCGGCGGCCGCCCACAACCATCTCCAGACGCTGCAGGAGTCTGACCAGGCGAGCTCCAGCCAGATCGCCAGCACAGCCATCGCGGCCAATGATGCCGATGTGGCTGTCAAGCAAATCCAGGATGCGGCCGTGAACAGCGATGCCAAGGCCCAGCCTCTGGCGGCGGCGCTGGCGGTGGCCGCCAACGCCTACCAGAATCAGTTGGACCTGAACCGTCAGGCCATCCTGAAGGATCCCAAGCATCTGGCGGCCGTAAAAACCTTGGCCGACACCACGGCCGCCGTGCAGGATGCGGCCCGTCGGCTGGCGGATGCCCGTCAGACGCTTGGGAATGCAGAAAGCCACCAGTCTGGTCTGCAGACGGAAGTGGCCCAGCGTCAGGACCAGGTGAACTGGGCGGCCAACGCGAAGGCAAACCTGAATACCCAGATCGCCCAGCAGCAGAAGCAGCCGCGCGGCCGCGGCGGTGGTCGCGGCCGTGGTCGCCGGGGGAAGTAAGTGGCGGTGTTTCTTTCCGGGGGTTGGAGCGAGAGGGTGGAGCCTGGGGTCCCGCGGCTCAGGCCTGGCTTGGCGTCATGGGCCTTGGGGTAGCCGGGTGTGAAGACAACGCCCGCTCCCCGGTTCCGGGGCCATCACGTTGGATTGGGAAGCAACACCACCACCAGGCCCCCAACCACCAGAACCAGCGACCGCCTACCCCCCACCAACCCCGCGGCTTTGCCGTGACTTCGTTCCTCCACTGCCAGAATCGCCGATGATGCCCGTTTCCCGAAGGCCGGGTATGGGCCGACTTGACGCCACCCCCGGTGCAATGTAACAGTGTGACATGGCAACCCGTCGTACCCCTACTGCGTATCCCCGGATCGTCAGCGAAGGCATCACCTTTGATGATGTGCTGCTGCTACCGCGCCGGGCCGATTTTCTGCCGTCGGCCACGGATGTCTCCACGCAACTGACGCGGCGCCTGCGCCTGAACGTGCCCATCCTGTCGGCGCCCATGGACACGGTTACGGAGTCCGCCCTGGCCATTGCCCTGGCCCAGGAAGGCGGGCTGGGCTTTATCCACAAGAACCTGCCTGTGGAGGCCCAGGTGCGTGAGGTGATCAAGGTCAAGCGATCGGCCAACGGGGTGATCAACGACCCGGTGACCCTGCCGCCGGATGCTCCGGTTTCGGCCGCCCTCAAGCTGATGCAGGAGCACAACATCTCCGGCGTGCCCATTACGGCCGATGGCAAAGGCAACGGTAAGGTGGTGGGCATCCTCACCCGGCGGGATCTGAAGTTTCTGCCCAAGGAAGACATCCCCATCCGCCAGGTGATGACCAAGGACCGCCTGGTCACGGCGGCCCCGGATACCACGCTGCAGGAGGCCGAGCGCATCCTCAACAACAACCGGGTGGAAAAGCTGCTGCTGGTAGACAAAAACCGGCATCTGACGGGTCTGATTACGCGTCGCGACATCGACAAGTACGCCCAGTTTCCCCTGGCCTGCCGCGACGGCCGCGGGCGCCTGAGAGTGGGGGCGGCCGTGGGGGTACACCAACTGGACCGGGTGGCGGCGCTGATCGCGGCCGAGGTGGATGTGCTGGTGGTGGATACGGCCCACGGCCACACGCGGAACGTGATCGAAACGGTCAAGGCCGTCAAGAAGAAGTATGACATTGATGTGGTGGCCGGCAACGTGGCCACGCAGGAAGGGGCCGCCGACCTGATTGCGGCGGGGGCGGACGCGGTCAAGGTGGGTATCGGCCCGGGCTCGATCTGCACCACCCGGATCGTCACGGGCGTGGGCGTGCCGCAGATCTCGGCGGTGATGAACGCCTGCCGCGTGGCCGACAAGGCGGGGGTTCCGATCATTGCCGACGGGGGCATCCGTCATTCGGGGGACATCACCAAGGCCATCGCGGCCGGGGCCTCGGCGGTGATGCTGGGTTCGTTGTTTGCCGGGCTGGACGAATCGCCGGGCGAGATGATCATCCACATGGGGCGACGCTATAAGACCTACCGCGGCATGGGTTCGGCCGGGGCCATGATGGCCGGCTCGGCCGACCGGTACCAGCAGGCCGGGCGCAGCCTGCACAAGTTCGTGCCCGAAGGGGTGGAAGGCATGGTGCCCTACCGCGGGCCGCTGTCGGATTTCCTTTACCAGATCGTGGGCGGGCTCCGGGCCGGCATGGGCTACTGCGGAACTCCCGGGATTGCCGACCTGCGCAAGCAAACCCAGTTCGTGCGGATTTCGGGGGCCTCGCTGGTCGAGAGCCACCCCCACGACATCACCATCACCAAGGAAAGCCCCAACTACTCATTCGAGGACCGCGGGGAAGATCGGCCGTAGACAAAACATGGCGGCGCCTGGTGGTGCGGCGGCGGGTGGCGGCCTATCATCCCGCTGTGACGACCGCTGTTTCCGCAACATCCCACGATGTGGCTCAAGCCCCCGCCGGGGCCGGCCGGGGTGCCGGCTGGTGGCTGCCCACGCTGACGCTGTGGAACCGCGAATGGGTGCGGTTCCTGCGCCAGCGGCATCGGGTGGCCAGCGCGTTTCTCACCCCGGTGATTCTCTGGGTGTTCCTGGGCGTGGGCATGAACCACGCGTTCGTCATCGGCCAGAAAGCGTCGACTTCCGCCCACGGGTCCGGGGTGGCGGCGATGGGCTCGGTAGCGGGCACGCACGTGTCCTATCTGGAATACTTCTTCCCCGGCACCCTGGCATTCATCCTGCTCTCCACCGCGATCTTCTCGACCATCACGGTGATCGAGGACCGCCGGGAGGGCTTTTTGCAGGGCGTGCTGGTGGCCCCGGCGCCGCGGGTGTCGATCGTGCTGGGCAAAGTGTTCGGCGGGGCCACGGTGGCGATCCTGCAGACCACGGTGTTCCTGGTGTTCTGGCCCCTGGTGACGGGCGTACACGGACCATGGAGCCAGATCCTGGGGAATATGGCGGCGGCTTGGGGGGTGCTGGTGGTTCTGGCCATCCAGATGACGGCCATGGGGCTCTGCATCGCCTGGCCCATGAATTCGACGGCCGGTTTCCACGCGGTGATGATGGTGTTCCTGATGCCGGCCTGGTTTTTGTCGGGGGCGGTATTCCCCCTGACCGGCGCCCCCTGGTGGCTAAAGGGGCTGATGTGTATCAATCCGCTGACTTACGGTCAGGCGGCTCTGACCCAGACGCTAACCGGCCAGCCGGGGGTGGTGGGCGTGCCGGTGGACACCCTGGGCGCGGCGGCGGTGGCCCTGGTGCTGACGGTGGCGATCGTCCTGGGGGCAGCGGCCATGGTGGGGCGGCGCGGACGAGGCGGCTGAATTCTCGAATTTCGATTTGAAGAAGCTTCGCGGGGCATGCCGGCGGCACTCGGAGGGCAATTGAAAGTCGAAAATCCGAGCCCCGACCCGCACCGCGGTCTCTACGGAGTTTCCTATGTCCGCCGCGTGGCTGCCCCCCCTGATCGCCCTGTGTAACGCCACGGCCCTGGTTTTTCTGTGCCTGGGGCGCTGGTTCATCGCCCGCAAGCGGGTGGCCGCGCACCGGGCCGCGATGCTCAGTGCGTTCGCAGCTTCCACGCTGTTCCTGGCCTTTTACGTGACGCACAAGGTGGTGTCGGGGCACACGCTCTTTCACGGCCGGGGCATGATGCGCGGGCTATATCTGGCCGTGCTGGCCACGCATATCCCCCTGGCCATGACCGTGCCCGTGCTGGCCCTGCTGCTGATTGGCCTGGCCTGGACCGGCCGGCTGGACGCCCATCGCCGCGTCGCCCGCATCGCCTGGCCGGTGTGGATTTATGTGTCGGTGACAGGTGTGCTGATCTACATCCTGTTGTACCATCTCAACCCGGCCGGATAATCCGGGGACCACCGCGGCCATTCCCCGGCCCCGCTACGGAGCCCTGGCCCGACCGCAGAATCATCGCGATTGAATACCACCACCACCCAGTTCGTGCCCCCTTCGGCCCGCCAGATACGCGAGCACCTGGACCGCTACGCGGTCACCGGCCCCAGCCGTCTGATGATGTGGCTGCCCACGGCGGGATTGGCGGCCGTGATTGTTCTGTCCTTCACCGGGCAGGGCGCGGGGCTGTTTTTGGCCTGGCTGCTGCTGCTGGGCATTGTGGTGTTTACCAGCATCCGGGCCGGGCGTACCCGGAGCATCGAGCAACGGGCCGTCCGGGTTCAGGAACTGGCCCTGCTGCGGCATTACCCCCAGGCCCTGCGTCTTTCCTGGCGGCTGCTGCCGGCCGTGACCGTCAACGGCGAAGTGCATGGCCGCCTGGTGGCCTTGATGGGCCACGCTCTGGAGCAGGTGGGGGCCTATGAGCAGGCGATCGTGGTGTACGACTGGCTCATCGAGCGTCTGCCGCAGGGTCACCCCGCCAGCCTGCAGCTTCAGGCCCAGCGGGCCATTGCCCAGATCGCGGCCCAGCGTCTGGCCGATGCCGACCGCTCCCTGCGCTCGCTGCGTGGGGTGGCGGATGGCAGCCCCCCCGGCCCGCTGTCGGCGGCCTATCGCCTGGCGATTCTCTACCAACTGGTGCACACGGGGCACGATGAGGATGCCTTGGCCGTGGGGGGGAACCTGGTCGACGAACTGCGGCCCCTGGGCGTGGAAGCGGGCTTGGGCTATGCCCTGATGGCCACCGCGGAGCAGCGCATGATCCAGCGCCGGCCGGAGGAGGCCGACCATTATCAGAGCGAGGCCCGCACCTGGTGGACCCGGGCCACTTTGCTGATGCCCGCGCGTGTCTTGCGGGCGCGTTTTCCCGAAATTCCGGCCGAGCTCGAAGGCCTCGCCGCCAGCTTGGCCCCGTCGAATCCGGTGGCGCGTGAAAGGGGGCCCCAGCCCCATGACTGAAAACGAAACCCAGCAGAATCCGGCAGCGGCGGCGACCCCGCCCGAACTGCGTCTGACGTGTCCACCCTTCGATCCGGCCCGGCTGCGCCGGCAGATGGCCCTGGATGCGGCGTATCGCTGGGGCGTGTTTATCGTGGTGGTGGTGGTGCTGAGCCTGGGATCGGTGCTGGATCCCTCGGCCGGGCACCTGGCGTTATTGGTCCTGGTGGGCATGGTGGCCGCGTGGTTTTGGCTGAGCATCAACAGCGCCCGGGCCATGGCGCTGGTGAATCAGGCCAGTCTGCTCATCGAGCAGGACCCGATCCGGGCGGAAACGCTGCTGGCCCAGGCCCTGAAGCGCTGGCCGATGCAGCGCCCCCTGCGCATTATGCTCTATCACCGCCTGGCCGTGCTGCGCCACCGGCAGCAGCACTATGCCGAGGCTGCGGCCATCGGCCAGGAACTGCTGACGTTCAACCTCGCCGGCGCGGAGCGCGGCGCCGGGGCGGGGTGGCTGGCCGGGTTCTTTTCCCGCAGGGGGATGGGCCCCCTGCGGGCCAACCTGCTTTTGATGGTGGTGGAGTGCCGGCTCTACCTGCGCGATCTGGGCGGAGCGTACCAGGGGCTGATGGAACTGCACGGGGCGTCCCTGGGCCTCTTGGAATCCTTGCAGCGCATGGCCTTGCAGACGCGCTACGAAATCATGGCCGGCTACTACCCGGCCGCCCTGGCCGATCTGCCGCACAAGATCCAGATGGCCGAACTGATGCCCCCGGCCCACTGTGGGGCCATGCACGCCATGCTGGCCGTGGCCGCCCGCGCCGTGGGCAAAGAGGACCTGGCCACCTGGCTGCGCCAGCGCACGGAACTGCTGTGTACGCCCGAGCAGTTGCGGGCCCTGGGGGTGGAGTAGCTTGGGGCCAGTCCCCACGCGCCGCGCAACCGACGGCTCCCGAGCGGTCGGGGCCAGGTCGAACCTACGGCTTTTCGTCGGTGAACAGGTCCCCGCTTTCCGGGGGGAGTTCGGCGGGTGCCACGGCAATGCCGATGTGATTTCCGGCCTGGGGGGTGAGCATGCGTCCCTTGCGGGTGCGGGCGATGAAGCCGATCTGCAGGAGATACGGCTCGACCACGTCTTCGAGGGTGCCGGCGTCCTCGCTGAGGGTGGCGGCGATGGCCTCCAGGCCCACCGGCCCGCCCTGATAGACCTGGGCGATGATGCGGAGGTAGCGGCGGTCCAGTTCATCCAGGCCCAGGGCATCGACCCCCTCGAGGGTCAGGGCGGCATCCACCACCTCCGGGGTCAGCCGGCCTCCGGCCTTGACCTGGGCAAAATCGCGGACGCGGCGCAGCAGGCGATTGGCAATCCGGGGGGTGCCGCGTGCGCGCTGGGCGATGGTGCTGAGCGAGGCCTTTAGGTCTTGTGCCTGACCTGACCCGTCGGCCTTGAGGCCCAGGAGGCCCGCACTGCGGTGCAGGATGCGTAAAAGGTCATCCTGCGCGTAGAAATCAAGGTTGTGCAGAATACCGAAGCGGGAGCGCATCGGGCCCGACAGCAGACCCGCCCGGGTCGTGGCCCCGATCAGACAGAAAGGCTTCAGGGGCAGCGTGATGACCTTGGCGTGCATGCCCGAATCGACGGTCACGTCGATCTTGAAGTCTTCCATGGCCGGGTAGAGGTATTCCTCGACCACCGGCGGCAGGCGGTGCACCTCGTCGATGAACAGCACATCGCGGTCCTGGAGCTTGGTGAGCGTGCCCACCAGATCGGTCGGCCGGGTCAGGGCCGGTCCGGAGGTGACCACCAGATGCGTGCTCAGCTCATGGGCGATGATGTGGGCCAGGGTGGTCTTGCCCAGCCCCGGAGGGCCGTGCAGGAGCACGTGTTCCATGGGCTCCTGGCGCTGCTGGCAGGCGGCCAGCGAGATGCGCAGCTTCTCCACCAGGCGCGGCTGGCCCACATAATCATCCAGCCGCGTGGGACGCAGGGACTGGTTGATGAGCTCTTCGCGCTCGTCGGTGGCTTGGGCGGTGATCAGGCGCTGTTTGGCCATGAGATGCCATACAGATTACCAGCCCTTGGCCCGACTTTCCCGTGCCGGCTCCGCCGTCGGGCCAAGCTTCCTGGGTTTTGCCGAGCGGATGCGTGCCGAGGTCTGCGCCCGCAGCATTTTTATCCCGTCGATTCCCGGGCCGTAGTAATCCTTCAACTCCTGCCCGCGGACAAATCCCATGCTCTCATACAGCCGGATGGCGGCCAGATTGCGCTGGCGGACCTCCAGATAGGTGCGTTGAACGCCCCGGTCCTGAAGACCTTGGAGGGCTTGGCGGGTCAGGGTCTGCCCGACGCGCCGGCCGCGCATGGCAGGGTGGACGGCCAGGGCGTAGAGCCGGCCGGCGGGGACCTTGCCTCGACCGGCGCTGCGCACCAGGGCGCAGGTCCAGCCCACCAAGCCGGTGCCGCGGGTGGCCACCAGGGTGATGGCCCGGGGGTTGCGGATGAGTCCGGCCACCTGGCGGCGGTTGAAGCGTTCGCCGATGTGGACGAAGCAGACAGTTTCCAAGGTCAAAATACCCGGGATATCCCCGAGTTTGGCCGGTCGGGTTTTCATGCGCGGACTCCGGCGTTGGCTGAGGTGGTACCGGCTGTCGGGGCGCTGGTTATGACTATTCCGGGGGTGGGGGTACGGATCAGGGTGAATTTGGTCAATCGGCGCACCGGGCGATAGCTCTCCTTGGTGAAGCGCAGCGACGGAATGCCCCAATCATCGCCCACGTTGCACTCCTGGCAAGAGGCCCAGCAGCGCCGGCAGAACTCAGCGAAGATGAACTGGGCCGCCCCATGATACTCCGGATGCGTCTTTTCGATCAGGATGGAAGCCTGATCCACCGTCAGGCATTCCCCCAGGGTGAAGCCGATGAGCCGGCCGTCCGCCCAGAGGGTCAGGCCCGTCAACCCCAGGTCGTGGCGGCGTTGAAGGGCCAGGCGAGAGGCGGCTACCTCCTTGCGGCGCAGTTCGGCCGTGGCCACCATGGCATCGGTGGCCTCGCCGAGGTGGGCCTGATCGCCGTGCTCGTGCCAGACATGCAAGAGGGCCAGGCAGTCGGGCAGGTGGTGGTCTTGCAGGGGGGCGCACGCATGATCGGGGTGCTCGCGCAGGAAGCGGCTGCGGGCGTGGCGCTTGGATTTGAGGGATCCCCCGGCCAGATCGATCATCCGCGGCATGGCATAGATGTAGTCGCCGGACATCGGCTGGGCGGCCAGGCCCAGTCGGGGGGGGGCCGCGGCCACCATGGCTTGAGCTGCAGGCGCACTGACATATTCGATGCGGGCCAGACTGCGCGGCAGGCCAGCGGCATCGTTGTAGGCATCCATCAGCTCGAAACAGCGATCCAGGCACCGCCCCAGGCTGCCCGGCGCAGCCTCATCCGTGGCCATAGGCGGCATGAGCATGGACAGCTCGCGCCCGTTGGCGAACAGGCACAGATGGCCTTCCAACCGGGCCCAGTAAAGGGACAGGCTGCTGCGCCAAATGAAGACATTGGCGAAGGAGTAGTCTGAAAGGGGTTGCGGGATGCGGGCGAAGCAGCGAGCGAACAGATCCCGGTCGGCCAGGGTCAAGGGGGCAAGGCCGAAACGTTGCCCCTCGGATTCGTTCATAGCTTGGCCATCTAGGCCAACCTCCACGAACCGTCCATGGGTTGCATCGGTGGGTGTCAGGGAGTGCAGGCCAAGTCCGGCGCCCGGGCGACCTCACATTCAGTCGCGGAGCGATGGGCCCAACCGCAGGGCGGGAAGCTCTATTGATGCCACGCGGCCCGGAAAAAGCAACTCCGACAGGGGTTATCAGGCGGCAGCGCGGGATGTGGATATCTTGGTCGTGGCCGCTGATATATATATAAACATTTGCAATCATTTGATTTACTTTATTTCAGCCGCTGACGTGCTCGCCGCTTGCAAGGATTGCCGCAGTGGGATCAGGAGCAAAAGCCCCGGCACCCCGGCCACGATGGTCAGGGCGAAGAACGTCGGCCAACTGGTCCAAGCCACCACGTACCCCGTGGGTACCTTAAACAGCACGCCCGTCAGGGCCATGATGCTCGTTAAGAGGGCATATTGGGTGGCCGTGAAGCGGTGGCTGCACTGACTCATCAGGTAGGCCATAAAGCCCGCCGCCACCAAGCCGCCGCAGAACGATTCCACGATGATGACTCCCATCAAAGCGCCCAGGCGCGCCGACAAGCCCAGGCTGCCGGCGGTCCCCAAGTGCCACGTGACCCACGGCGCGGCCGAAAGCTGGTCCTGCACCAGGGCAAGGACCAGAAAGCCCGCGTTGCTGGCCGCCTGAAGAATGCCGATCACCCACAGCGAGGGAATGATGCCCAGCCGGGCGACGATCAGGCCCCCGGCCAGGGCCCCCACGATGGTGACCCCCACGCCCAGCCATTGGCGAATCAGGCCGATTTGCGTCCCGCTGTACCCGGACTTCAGCAGGAACGTCACCGTCTGCCAGTTGCAGGTGACATCGGGCAGTTTGAAGAGCACCACGAACAGCAGGATTACCAGGCCGGTCCAGCCGGTGCGGCGAAAGAAGTCCACGAACGGGCCGATGGCTGCGGCCGTGAGCGATTCGGGCCGCGTCTGCTGGTTGGCCGGTTCCGGGGCCAGGACGGTGCAGATCAGCCCCACCCCCATACACGCCGCCATGGCGAAGTACGCCCCGCGCCAGCCGACCCCCGGAACCGCCGCCAGGATCATGGGTAGTCCGCCGGCCACGATCATGCCGATGCGGTAGCCGTTGACCCAGACGGCCGCCCCGGCCCCCAGTTCTTCGCGGGCCAGGATGTCGGTGCGGTAGGCATCGCCCACGATGTCCTGGCTGGCGGAGGTGAAGGCCACGGCCAGGGCCAGGGCGGCGAAAATCAGCGGGTGCCCGGCCGGGTGGGCCAGGGCCATGGCGGCGATGGCGACGATCACGGCCAACTGGGTCACAATCAGCCAGCCGCGCCGCCGGCCCAGGAGCGGGGGCACGAACCGGTCCATCACCGGAGCCCAGAGGAACTTGAGCGAATAGGGCAGCGTGACCAGGGCGAACAGGCCGATGTCCTCGACGTTCACCTTGGCCTGAGTCAGCCAGGCGACCATCGAAGCATCGGTGAGCATCAGCGGCAGACCCGAGGCGAAACCCAGGCCCAGCAGTACCCCCATGCGGCGATTGAGATAGACCTGGCGCAAAGTGGGCTGGGACATGGGTATGCTTATCGTCCAGATGGGTGAGCCGCGCACAAGATGGGTGGTGGGCTGCATGACCGGCACCAGCCTGGACGGGCTGGATGCTGCGCTGGTGGAGGTGCGCGGAACGGGCCTGGCAATGAGCGCGCGGCTGGAGCGTGTGGTCAGTCTGCCGATGTCGCTTGAATTGCAGAAGAGCTTGCGTGGCTTGGCGTCCGGGGAACCGGCCCCGCCGCTGACCTATCTGAAGGCCGCCCGGGCGCTGGGCGAATGGCACGCCGAAGCGGTGGGGAAACTGATTCAGGGGCTGGTGGTGGCTTCGGGGCTGTCTTTGGTCGCGGCCCATGGCCAGACCATCTGGCACGCCCCGGCCGAGCATCTTTCCTGGCAGCTTTTTGATCCCTGGCCGGTGGTGCGGCGGTGGGGCGTGCCGGTGGTGTATGACCTGCGGCAGGCGGATCTGGTGGCCGGGGGGCAGGGAGCGCCGATCACGCCTTTGGCGGATTGGGTGCTGTTTCGCGATAGCGCGCGGCCCCGGGTGGTGGTGAATCTTGGGGGCATCTGCAATGTGACCTGGCTGCCGGCCGGGAGTGGGCCGCAGGAGGTGCGCGGGGAGGATATCGGTCCGTGCAACCTGATGCTGGATGGACTGGTGCGGCTGATGCTGCCGCCGCTAGCCTTCGATGAAGATGGGAAACTGGCGGGCCGGGGCGGGGCATCGAGCCTGGTCTACCGGCTGGTGAAGGAGGCGCCGTTTTTCCAGCGTCCCCGGCCAAGGTCCACGGGCCGGGAGGATTTCACGGCCGGGTGGGTGGAGGAATTGCGGGCCGCGGCGGGATTGGGGGTACACGACCTGCTGGCTTCGGCCTGCGCGGCGGTGGGGCACCTGATCGATGATTACGTGGCGGCCAGTGGCTTGGCCGAGGGCGATGTGGTGCTGGCCGGCGGCGGCGTGAAGAATAAGGCTCTCTTCCTGCAGATCCGCGATCGGCTGCACGAACGCGGCTGGGAGGTACTGTTGAGTGATGCCCTGGGCGTGCCGGCGGCGGCCCGGGAGGCGATGGAATTCGCGGTACTGGGGGCCCTGGCCCAGGACGGGGTGGCGATCACCCTTCCGGGGGTGACGGGGGTGGAGCGGCCGGGGAAGGCGGGGGCGTGGGCGGGGTAAGGCGCGGTAGGCGGTAAGGCAAAGGCTGAACTTGGATCACATCTCCCGGATCGGCACGGACGGTACGTTACGGTCCTGATTACGTGCCGTTGAAGCCGACCATGCGGCCTTGCGCCTGATCCCACAGTTTCAGGCGCAGGCAGGCGAAGATAGCGGCGGGGCTCAGGGAGGTGCGGCGCGGCGATTGCAGTTCTTCGAGGGCGACCATGGCCTCGGGCAGGCGGTAGAAGGGGATGCGCGAGTTGAGGTGATGGATGTGGTGATAGCCGATGTTGCCGGTGAACCAGTGCATCAGGGGGCCGATGTCCATAAAGCTTGAGGAATTCAAGGCGGCGTAGACATAGTCCCATTCTGACTGGTCGCGCAGATCGACCTCGGGGAAGTTGTGCTGGGCGTAAAACAGGTAGGCGCCCATGGCCGAGGCCAGCCCAAACGGCAGGATGAAAGTGAACAGGAGCATTCCGGGAGCCCACACGCCCAGGACCACCCAGAGGGTCACGTGCAGCAGGGCGGCCAGCAGGCAATCCGGATGCTGGCGCGGTTTGCGCAGGAACGATTGCAGGGTCATGCCCCAGAGGAAGACCGCAGGCCAGGCCAGGGCCAGGGTCAGGGGATGACGGTGGATGGTGTAGATCAGGCGCTCGCGCCGGCCGGCCCCCGCCCAGGCCTCCACGGTCATGACTGGAAAGGATCCGATACTCGCCCCGCGGATCTTGGCGTTGTGGCGATGGTGGTGGTTGTGCGAGGCGTTCCAGGTGCTGGCGGGATTAAGGGTGAGCAGGCCATAGAAATACATCACACCGTGGACCACGGGCGAGCGCTGCAGAATGGCTCCGTGCTGGTAATCGTGATAGAGGATGAACATGCGGCAGATGACCAGACCGGCCAGGAATCCGGCGGCCAGGCGGGCCCACCAGGAAAGGGGCAGGCTGGTCAGCAGCAGCAAGGCGCTCAGCAGGGTCAGGGTCGACCAGAAGCACCACCAGCTCCGGCCGCGCTGTTCCGAGCCATATGGCCGTGTGGCGCGGATCAGCGCGCTTCCCTGCAGCATCAAAGATCTTCCTGGCGGACTGGGGTTACCCCAAAGCGGGAGGCGGATTCTAGACCCCATCGCGGCGCGGGGCGCGGCGGTGCCATAAGAATCAAGCAGAACCTCTGGAATCAGGCGCTGCGCCCTGAAGGAAGCTCGTCTGTGAATCCAGCGGCGGACCCACCATCGACGTTCCCGGCGGCCACGGTCAGAGGGGTGGGTTTGCCTTCCACATGCAGGCGCCCCATGCGGTGCTGCGACCAGTCGCGGACCGCCAGATCGGGTGATTCGGGCCCGGTGTGGATCTTCAGGAGGTGGTAGCGGTTATCGCGCTGGGCGGGGGTGAAGCCGGCCGAGCGGATCAGGTGGCAGAGGACCGCCTCATCCAGGCAGTAGGTGGTGCCCGCGGCCGAGACCACGTTTTCCTCCATCATGACGCTGCCCAGGTCGTTGGCCCCGAAAAACAGGCCCATCTGCCCGATTTTGGGGCCCATGGTCACCCACGAGGCGCCGATGGACGGGACGTTGTCCAGAAACAGCCGGGCGATCGCCTGCAGGCGCAGGTAGTCGGTGGAACCAGCCAGGCGCAGGCGCTTGCCGGCCAGACCCGCCTCCGCTGAGCCGCGATCGCCTTCGTAGCTGCGGTTTGGTGCTTGTCCCGTTCCGGGGGTGCCCTTTTCCGGGGGGTGCCCCTGGGGCCGGACCGCTGCCTCACGGTCGCGGCTTGTCAAGGCCAGTACGTCGCCAGGGAAGGGCTCCGTCGCCTCGATGTCCCATTCCTTCAGGCGGCCCAGCGGCGTGTTCTCACGCTGGAAGGGCCAGGCGATGAACGACACGTACCGCCCCGGCCAGCCCCCGGAAATAGCGCGGTCCTGAGCCTGGCGTACGCGGCTGAGATGGTCGATGCGGTCGGCTAGCCCCTCGATGTGGCCGAACATCATGGTGGCGCTGGTGAACATGCCCAGCCGGTGGGCCGTAGCCATCACTTCCAGCCACTGGTCGGCCGAACACTTGCCCGGCCCGATGCGCCGGCGCACGTGCGGGGCGAAAATTTCCCCGCCACCGCCCGGAAGGGAATCCAGGCCGGCCGCCATCAGCCGGCGCATGATGGCTTCGAGCTTGGCGCACCAGACGTTCCAGGGCAGCGTGTGGCTCTGGCCCGGGGCGGTGGTGGGGAAGCCGCCCATCTCAAATACGGCCACGAACTCGACGAACTCCGGCGGGGAAAAGCCATGCACATGCACCCCCGGGAATAGATCGGAA
>JAJXSS010000417.1 GCA_021784455.1 Planctomycetota bacterium | reverse complement strand
TTCAACCCCTCGTACTTTTCCCACCCGCTGGCTGCCTCGGGCTTTACGCTGACGCACGCGGATGAAGCGGTGCGCCGCTTCTGGGTGCGTCACGGCATCGCCTGCCGCAAGATCGGGGCGTGGTTCGGCCGGAAACTGGGCAATCCGTGCGTGACCAACCTGTGGATTCCCGATGGCCACAAGGACACCCCCGTGGACCGTGCGGTTCTGCGGCGGCGCCTGGAGAAGTCACTGGATGAGATCTTCGCCGCCAAAATCAGCCCGCGCGAGAACCTGGATGCGGTCGAGAGCAAGCTGTTCGGCATCGGCAGCGAGTCGTACGTGGTGGGTTCGCACGAGTTCTACATGGGCTATGCCATCACGCGGCAGAAGCTGCTGACGCTGGATGCCGGGCACTTCCACCCCACCGAGTCCATTGCGGACAAGATTTCCTCCATGCTCATGTACGTGCCCGGGCTGCTCTTGCACGTCAGCCGCGGCGTGCGCTGGGACAGCGACCATGTGGTGACCGTGACGGATGATCTGGCGGCGATTGCCCAGGAGATCGTGCGCAGCGGCCAACTCGACCGCATCCACATCGGCCTGGACTACTTCGATGCCAGCATCAACCGCATCGCCGCCTGGACCATCGGCACCCGGGCGATGAGCCGGGCGCTTCTGATGGCGCTGCTGGAGCCGGCCAAGGAATTGCGTGCCCTGGAAGCCTCCGGGGATTTCACCTCCCGGCTGGCTCTGCTGGAAGAAGCCAAGGCTTTGCCCGGCAGTGCTGTGTGGGACTACTACTGCCTCAAGCAGGGCGTGCCCATCGGCCGGGCGTGGCTGGCCGAAGTGAAACGCTACGAGGCCAAGGTGCTGGCCCGAAGGTAGGTTCGGCCCCGGCCGAAGATCCTCTGTTTTCCCGGCAATTCAGGGCGGTGACCGGACAGCCCCCCACGGCGCTGCGGCGGCGTGGGGCGGGGTTACTCTCCCGACTGGGATTGGGGTTCTCTGCGCTCAATGAAGACCTGCCCAGGCTCAGTCGGCGCCATTTGCGAACTGTTGTGTCAAGCCGGCGACGATCTGCGGGTGGGCGGCGGCGATGTTGGTCAACTCGCAGGGATCGGCCTGCAGGTCAAAGAGTTGGTCCGGTTTCTCCCGGGTGCTGATGAGCTTGTAGCGGCCATCGCAGATCATGCGCCAGTCATGGAGTTCGGCAATCTGGAAAGCGCGGTGCGGGCGATCAACCTCACCGCGGAGTTGGGCAAGGAACGAGCGGGCCTGCCAAGCGGCGGGGCTCTTGAGCCTGGCCAGTTCGGTGAGGGTGGGGGCCAGATCCATCAGTTCAATCAGGGCGGGGCAGATCCGGCCAGGCGGGGCCTGCGGGCCGGCCATGATCAGCGGGACGTGGACCGATGGTTCGTAGGCGACGCCCTTGTGCCACCGGCCATGATCGCCGAGCATCTCGCCGTGGTCGGATGAAAAGATGATCCAGGTGTTGTCCAGTTCGCCGCGGCGTGTGACTTGGGCGATCAGCCGGCCCACCCAGGTGTCAATCCCGGTGATCATGGCGGCGTATGCGCGGCGGATGGCTTGATGGTCGTTGGGTACCGGGCCGGGCTGGATGGGGGACGGGAACTGGACGCCATCGTAAGCGGCCAGTTGTTCGGTGGTGGGGTCGAAAGGCTCGTGTGGACCGGGAAAGTTGACCCACAGGTGCCAGGGCTCGCCGATTTCCCAGCGTTCCAGGAAGGACAGAGCCGCCCGGCCACAGAAGTCATCGGTGTGATAGTCGCTGGTGAGGGGCGAAGGGGAGGGATCCACCCACTCGTCCGGGCGATGCTGGGGATACTGGCCGCGCAGGGCCTTGCGGCGGCGGTAATCATCGGCGTGGACTGCGGCCTTGCCGCTGCGATGCAGGAAGGCCATGTAGGGATCACTGGCCCGGGTGGTGCCGCTGTTGACGGCATCGTGCTTGCCGGCCTGGTTGACGGCTTCGGTGAAGCCAAGCTGGCCCATGGCGCGGGTCCAGCCGTCCAGGCCCTTCCACCGGCCATGCTTCTGGAGGTCGGTTTTGCCGCAGGCGGCCACGCGGTAACCGGTATTCCGGAGCAGTTGCAGGTAGGTGAGGCTGGAGGGATCAAGATCCTGCCCGTTGTCGATGACGCCGCAGCGCCCGGGCCGCAGTCCGGTGACGAGAGAGGCCCGGGCAGGTGCGGAAAGAGGGGCGTTGGTGCGGCACTGGGTGAAGCGGACGCCGCGGGCGGCCAGGGCATCAAGATGAGGCGTGCGCACGGGGATGCCGTAGCGCTCACAGCCCAGCCAGTCCCAGCGCCACTGGTCGGGGAAAATGAACAGGAAGTTGGGCGCTTCGGGATGGGCAGGCATGGTGGCGACCCGATGACCCTGGATCGTATCGAGGAGCCTCAAGGGTCGCCAGCGGGTGAGCCATCAATGATGGTGATGGGGACCATGCTCGTGGGGGTGAGGGTGGTCGTGCTCGTGAGCCTGCTCGTGCTTATGGGTGTGGTCGTGGGCATGGGGGTGAGCGGGTTCGGCGGGTGGCAGGTCCGCGGTCAGTTGGGAGCGAAGGGACTGGGCCGCGACCTGGGCGGCATCGTAGATGTCCTTGACCGGGGCGCCTCTTTCGCGGGCCAGGATGAGGCAGTCTTCGTATTCCGGCGCCAGGCCGAGGAGTTCGTGGCCAAGCCACTTGAGCTTGAGGTGGACGGGGCCGAAGGGGGTTTGCACCTGTTCGATGGTGCGGTGGGCCTCATGGCGGTGAGCGACGGGAAGGACGCGGACCCCGAGAGTGGTGGTGTGGCGGAGGAGGGTGTCGGCGAGGATGGATTCCAGGGCCAGGGGCGCAAGGACGGAAAGGGTGATGCCCGGGCGGTTCTTCTTCATCTGGATGGGGGTGAGCCAGACATCCAGGGCGCCGGCCGCGAAGAGGGCCTCGCAGGCGGGGGCGTAGAACTGGGGGTTCATGTCATCGATATTGGTTTCGAGGATGATCAGAGAATGACCAGTGGCCAGTGGCTGGTGGTTCGTGGAAGAGTCAGACGCCAATCCGCTTGCCCCTTGCCCCTTTCCCGATACCCCTTGCCCCAGCCAGAGGCGGGCGACATTGGGCCAGGGGCAGTCCTTGCGGCCGGCGCCGATGCCGATGCGGTCGAGCGCGATGGGAGGCTGACCAAAAGTGGCCAGTTCGGCCAGGAGAGCCGCCGCCGTCGGGGTGACCCATTCGCCATTTCCGGGGGCCGGGCGGGTGGGGGCGTTGACGGCGGTGAGCAGTTCGAGGGTGGCCGGGGCGGGCAGGGGGATCTGCCCGTGCGCGGTCTTGGCCCAGCCTTCCCCCATGGGCAAGGCCGAGGCATAGAGGCGGTCGATGCCCAGGGCCGTCAAACCGGCCACGCCGCCCACGATATCGATGATGGCATCGACCGCACCGACCTCATGAAAGTGGATCTTGTCCGGGGTGGTACCGTGGACCTTGGCTTCGGCCCGGGCCAGGCGGCGGAAGACGGCGTGGGCCTTCGCGGCAACCCCCGGAGGCAGTTTTCCGGGGGCGATCAAGGCGCAGACATCGTCCAGGTTGCGGTGGATGTGGCCTTCCTGGGCATTTACCTCGACGAAGGTGGCCCGCATAGGGCCTTTCATGACCTGGCGGGCGGCGATGGACCATTCGGAGGTGGGCAGGTCCAGGTTGGCGATGGTGGCCTTGAGGTCGTCAACTGGCCAGCCGGCATCGACCAGGCAGCCCAGGAGCATGTCGCCGGAAAGGCCGGAGGGGAGGTCGAGGTAGGCGGTGAGCATAGGGGTAAGGAGCTGGGGGTTTGGGGCAGGCGGAGTGATCAGTCACGAGTCACTGGTCACGAGTCGCGGGCGGGGGCTTTGACGGGTGACTCGTGACCCGCGACTGGTGACTTTCGCTTCCTTGCACGGTCAGTTGGTGGAAGGATCCGGATTGGAAACCGGCCAAGTCGAGGGTGACAAACTTGTAGCCGGCGTTTCGCAGGCCGGTGAC
>JAJXSS010000023.1 GCA_021784455.1 Planctomycetota bacterium | reverse complement strand
GCGCGGTGTGGTGACACGCGATGGCTGGAAATACATCTGCCTCGAACACCAGCCCTGGCTGCTGTTCAACCTGAACGAAGACCCCTACGAGCAGGCCAACCTGGCCCACAACACGGCTTACGGCGCCCAGCGCAAGCGCCTCCACGACCGCCTGGCGGCCTGGCTGAGCGATACCGGCGATACCTTCCCCCTGCCGGCCTGAACTGCCCGCTGCCGCGCCGGCTCTTCATAGCGCCGCCAGACGCTGGGCCTTGTCCTGAGCGATCAGGGCCTCCAAAAGGCCATCCAGATTGCCTTCCAGAATGGTCTGAAGGCTGAAATCCTGGCCTTCCAGCCGGTGATCCACCACGATGCTTTCCTTGTAGCGGTAGGTCCGGATGCGCTCGGAGCGCTCGCCCGTCCCGATCATCTGGGAGCGTTCCCTCGCCCGCTGGGCATCCTTCTGCTTCTGGTAGAAGTCGTAGACCCGGGCCCGCAGCAGTTGCCACGCCCGGGTGCGGTTCTGCTGCTGGCTCTTGGATTCCTGCATCCGCACTTCGATGCCCGTGGGGATGTGCACCAGCTTCACCGCCGTGGCCACCTTGTTCACGTTCTGCCCGCCGGGCCCCTGGGCCGTGGTGATATCCATCTTCACATCCGACTCGGGAATGTCGATCTGGAGTTTCTCCGGCTCGGGCAGTACGGCCACGGTCGCGGTGGATGTGTGAATCCGCCCCTGCGTCTCGGTGGCCGGCACGCGCTTCACGCAGTGGACCCCGCCCTCATACCCGAATCCCTGCCACACTCCGGCCCCCTGGACGTTGATGATGGCGTTGCGGATGCCCCCCATTTCCCCGGCACTGACCTCCATCAGGGTCAGGTCCCAGCCCCGCCGGCCGGCAAACCGCTGATACATCCCCAGCAGATCGCCCGCCCACAGGCTGGCCTCGGCCCCCCCCGTACCCGCCCGCAGTTCCAGAATCACCGACCCGATGGAGCGGTCATCGGCCGTGATCAGTTCGCCCGTGATGGCTTCCATCAACGTGTCGGCCTGCCGCATCAGTTCGGGCAGTTCCTGGCGGGCCAGTTCCGCCATTTCAGCATCCCCGCCATCGGCCGCCATCTGCCGGGCCTCGGCCATCTGCTGCTGCAGCTTCTTCCAGGTCTGGTATCGCTGAACCAGGTCGGCCAGGGCCGCCCGCTTGATGGACACCTCGCGCAAGCGCTGGTGATCGCTCACCACCACCGGGTCGGCCAGCAGCGCCTCCATCTCGGCGAACTGCGCCGCCATCGCGTCCAGCTTACCCAGCACCTTGTCGGTTACTGCCGCCATCGCATCACGCGGTTCAATTCATAAAACAAAACCGCAGCGTGAATGGACCCTCACGCTGCGGTCGAGAAAAACTGTCGCGTAGCTACTTCGACTTGCCGGTCTTGAAATAGCCGCCCGCAAACTTCTTCTGGAAGCGTTCCACCCGGCCCAGGGTGTCTACGAACTTCTGTTTGCCGGTAAAGAATGGATGGCAGGCCGAGCAGATGTCGGCGTGGATTTCCGCCTTGGTGCTGCTGGTGACAAAGGTGTTGCCACAGGCGCAAGTGACCTTGCACGGGCCGTACTTGGGGTGAATGCCATTTTTCATGATCAACTCCGTGGGGCATGCGATTCCGGGGATCCGGGAGGTGCATGCCTCTTTTTTCCCCCGAATGCTTTGCCCCGCCCCCGGGGCGATCTCAGCCGAGTCCCCCATTATAATCCCCCTTCGCTCCCACACAAGGCCACCTCATGCCCAACGCCGTCCCCCCACCCCCTGCCTCCCCCTCCGCGGAACTGGTCTATCTCAATGGCCAGTTTGTCCCCCGCAGCCAGGCCTGCATCTCCGTGGATGATGCCGGCTTCCAGCACGCCGTAGGCCTGTTCGAAACCATGGCCGCCAGCCACGGCCAAATCTTCCGTCTGGCCCAGCACCTGGCCCGCCTGGCCACCAGCGCCCGGCAACTGGGTCTGGTCCCTGAGCTCCACCCCCAGCCCCTGGCCCAGGCCGTGCAGGAGACGCTGGCCCGCAACCAATTATCCGAGGCCCGCATCCGCCTGACGCTGACCGCCGGGCCGGTGTCCCTGCTGCGTCCCAGCCCTCAGTCTGGGTCCGGCCATGCGCAAGGTGAGAATCCCGGAAGCGGGCCAACTCTTCTGATTGTGGCTACACCGCCCACACAATATGACCCCGTTTATTTCGAGCGCGGCATCACCGTGCTGATCGCGCCGCCGGGGGCCAACCCCTTCGACCAGTTAGCGGGACACAAGACGCTGGCCTACTGGGGCCGGCTGCGGGCTCTGCGCCAGGCCGCCGCGGCCGGGGCCGGCGAGGTAATCTGGCTCAACGTCACCAACCATCTGGCCTCGGGTGCCATCAGTAATCTCTTCCTGGTCAAAGGCGGCAAGCTTCTGACCCCCATCGCTCGCGGCGAAGAGACGAGCGGCGCTCTCGCGGCCCCCGTTCTTCCGGGGGTCACCCGGGCGGCCGTGCTGGAAATCGCCCAGGCCCGGTCCATCCCTGTGGAGCGCCGCATGCTGACCGTGACCGACCTCCTGGATGCCGATGAAGTCTTTTTGACCAACTCGAGCTGGCACCTTCTGCCCGTCACCCAGGTGGAAAAGAAGCCCATCGCCACCGGCCAACCCGGCCCCCTCACCCACGACCTTCGCACCGCCCTTCTGGCTCTGATCGACCAGGAAACGGCGTAGCACCGACCCTTCGGGAGGCACGTACACTGCTTTCACGCGGCACAACACGCCTGGTCCAAGTTGCATACCGGCGGCATAACAGGATACTTACATCTTATGTCTACCGACACCTACCAGCCGGATCGATTGCGGCATGGCGGCGGCCACGTCGACCGGTATACCAAGACGGGGCAACTGGTGGGTCATTACCGGCCTGATGGCTCGCCGATCAAACACAAGGGCGTCTTGCCGCCCCCGATTCCCGCCTCGGATCGTGCCAAGTTCGAGACAGCAGTCGCGAAGCTATAATGAACCACGACGGCTAGACGAGGATGTGTCCCATGTGGCCCAAAGTCATACCCCCGCGCAGTGTTGTTCGGCTCGTGCACGTCACGAGCGACACGCCCGGCTGGAAGCACGATCGCGGCCGCGAATTTCGCATTGGCTATTACTCGGCGCAGGACGGTCTGGACTGCGTATGGCTCGTGAACGAGAACGGCGAATACGAACAAACCGTGGATCAAGCCACGCTTCAGACCCATTTCGAGGTCGTCAGACTGGCCCGCGAATCCGACCTCTTCGGCGCCAGAAAACGCCGGCTTCCGGCTTTAGCTCGCCGCCACGCTGGAATCCTGCGCCTTCCACGCCCAACCCGCGAGGAGGAGAGCCCTCGCCGCACCGGAACTGCCTGACCCAACGGTTCGGTCCTGGCCAAACACCATTCCCCGGCCGCCGGCTTGTCGATCGCACGCTTACGCCCGCGCCTCGTACCGCACCACCAGGTCGAACACCTGCCACCCGAACCGCTGGGCCACCCCGCCCGTCTTGACCATCGCCACCTTCATGGCATCACAGGTAAAGCGGGCCGACCAGCACGTAGGTTCGGCCCTGGCCGAACATCCTTCTTTCTCTTGCCTCGGCTGGCCAAACAGGTGGCGTGGGTGCAGTCTTAGAACCCGTCTCTTCTCCTGATCTTCGGCCCCATTCCTCCTCCCGGGCAGGGACCAGCCTCAAACCTTCCTTTCAGCCCCTTACACCAACTCCCCCGCCTCTTGTGTACACGTGTACTGATCGTGCACCTCCACCACGGTGCGGATGCCTTCATGCCGCGCCGGCTCCCCTATGGCTTCCACCAGCCGGCAAACCGCCCGGCCCCCGGCCTGGGCCTCGTACGTCGCCAGCCACTGCGCGAACATTTCCTGGGTCTTGGGCGTCTCGCGCGGGTATCGATTGGGCGGCTGCGAGCAGCCGCAGCGCCAGGGTTTGGCTGTCAACCGGGCCCGGAAACTCTCCTGCTTGAGCGTCAGCCGACGGTACAGTTCATCGCTTTCCAGTTCCGCCAGCAACGTGCCGGTTTCCCCGGCCGTGGGATCGTACAGGCGGTCGGTAAACAGGAGCCGCAGCCCCGCGGCCGTGCGGTACAGCCGGAAAGATCGGCCAGGATGGTTCCGGGCCCAGGCCCGCACTTTCTCCAGGGTGGACTGTTCACCGGCCTGCATCCGGGCCCGCCGCCGGGCCGCCGAGAAGGCCAGCAAGAAACCATCTACGAGGCCGCGCCCGCGCACGGGGGGAAAATCCACATCCACAAAGCACACGTCGGCGCAATTGAGCACCAGGGCCCCGTAGCGGTTGCGGGTGATCAGGGCGATCTCCTCATCGCCCACGGAGATGTTTTCCACGATTTCCTCGCGCAGAGGCCGCTCCAAGTAGTCGTAATCCGATGGATGATCCCCGGCCGCCAGTTTGTCGAGCGCCGACTTGGCGCGGGCCACCGCGTGAGCCTGGGCATCGGTCTGCGACAGAACTGACCAACCCCAGGCCGAAATCGTCTGCGACTTTCCATTGCGCCCCACCCCCGTGTAGTCCTGCCGCGCCCAGTATCGAGGAATCCGCATACGAAACTCCTTCGAGAAAGAGGTGCCCCTGCACACATCGGCCCAAGCTGGCACGATCCGCCATCCGGCGCCCGCTGATTCTACTTCGCAGACGCCTCGGTCGCGTTCAGGAATTCGGCATCCCGGCCGATTCGTAGCGGAACACCAGGTCAAACACCTGCCACCCGAACCGCTCGGCCAACCCGCCCGTCTTGACCATCGCCACCTTCACCACATCGCATGTGAACCGCGCCGACCAGTTGCTCTCGATCGCCCGGCCCATGCCCTCGAGCACCACCAGGTCCGCCCCTTCGGCCTCGGCGGCCAGTTCCGGGCTGATGCGGGCCAGATCGATCAGGGCGCAGCGGTTGCCGCTGGGTACAGGCCGCAGCCGCCCCTGGGCCAGAACGGCAGCCAGCGCCTCATCCAGCAGGGCGCACTGCTCCAGCAAGGGCACCAGTTCATCGTAAGTGATGTCGTTCAGGGCCGGACCGCTGTTGGCGGCCAGCACCACCTCAGTGCCCCGCCCCGCCAGGTCACGGGCCAGGGGAATCATCCCCAACACCACATCCGGCCCCGCGTTGTCCACCAACAGGATGGCCTTGCGGTACGGCCGGCCGCTGCCCAAGCGCTCGCACCAGAAGGGCAGATCATCCACCACCCAGGGCCGGGGTTTCAGCTTTGCCAGGGCCCCGTGAAAGTCCACCGGCCGGCCGTGAAACAGCTCTGCTGTTTTTGTCGCCCCCAGGTCATAAATGTTGCCCGCCAGAATCCCGCGGACGATCCGCCCCGGACGGACGAGGTCCTCCAGGCCATCGATCTCGCGCAACACCCCCGCCAGCATGTCCAGCGCCGTCTGATTCGCCGCGCTTTTGGCCAGCCGGTATACATCCCCCAGCCCGGCGGAGTCCAGAATCTGCTGGCGGCGCTCGTTGATGGCCAGGATGTCCAGCCGGCCGAAGGCTTCGGGGTTCTCGGCAAGGGCCTCAAGATAGGCGTAAAACTCACGCTCGGCGTGGGCACAGGACTCCCGAGCCTGCCGGCGTGACAGACCGCGATCTTCAAGCTCACGCAGGGCCTCGGCCAAGAGCAGAGGAAAATGCCGCCGGAACAGGTCCAGCCAGTAATCCAATTGGCCGGGCTCCCGGGCCAGGTCCCATTCCCCGGCCCGGTAAGTAGCAGGGTTGGCCAGGAGCGGGAAGACGACCTCATCGGTACGACAGGCTTGTTCCATGGACACTCCCCCCCGGTCGCCTGCCAAACGGCTGGCGGGGTAACCGATCCTGGGTGGGTAATCCCGCGTGTCACAACCTGACGAAGTTCGCCAGGATCTTCTGCCCCACACGCTGAGATTTTTCGGGGTGAAACTGCGTGGCCCAGATATTATCGCGCCAGATGGAGGCGGTAAAGGGACCGCCGTAATCCGAGACGGCGCTGGTGATGGGCGCCTGCGCCGATTCCATCGGCTTGACATAGTAGCTGTGCACGAAGTACACGGCCGATTCCTGGGCCAACCCCTTGAGCAGGGGATCCTCGCGCCGCCAGGCCAGCGTGTTCCAGCCCATGTGCGGCACCTTCAGCCGCAGGCCCGCCGGCACCCCCGGCGGGCGGAAACGGACCACCCGTCCCGGCAACAGGCCCAGCCCAGACACCGGCTGGTTGGGGCTGGGGGCATCCTCCTCTGAGCTTTCGAAGATGAGCTGCATGCCCAGGCAGATACCTAAGAACGGCCGGCCCGAAGCCACGAAAGCCTTGATCGGCTCCACCCAGCCGCGCTGCCGCAGATGCTCGATGCCGTCGCCAAACGCCCCCACCCCCGGAAGCACCAGCTTGGCGACGGCGCTCAAATCCACCCCGCCAGGGCCTTCGGGCCCGGCCAGAATCACCGCCTCCGCGCCCAGCAGCTCAAAGGCTTTCTGGACCGAACGCAGGTTGCCCATGCCATAGTCGATGATGCCGATCATGCGAAGAATCTCTGATCCTTGATTTCTGATGGATGATCTTAGGGGCCGCGCGTATCCCGGTAAACCATCGGCCGCCCGCAGATCAGAGATCATGAAGCAGAGATCCGAGGCTCTTCCGGTGAGAGCACTGCACTTTGAACCCCTCTACATCCCCAGGAACGCCAGAATCCGGTGCTCCAGCAGCATCACGATCACCGCCGCCGCCGCCAGGTACGGGCCGTAGGGGATCACATGCACTTCCCCCTTGCGCAGCTTGCTGATCCCGATCGCCACCACTGCGTACACCAGGCCCAGGAACGGCGCGATGAAGAATACCAGCACCGCCGGCACCGGCCCCAGCACCGCGCCGATGGCCGCCAAGAGGTGCACATCCCCCAGTCCCATGGCCTCCCTGCCAAAGGCCAGCGTCCCCCCGATGCGCGTCAGCCAGATCAGGCCGCCGCCCACCAGATAGCCCAGGACCACGCCCATCAACTGGTTCAGCCACAGGGGCTGGCTCTGTCCCCCACCCCGCCACAACGACCCCAGGGTGATCCCCACCGCCACGGGCAGGAGGAACAGCACTTCCTTGAGCACTTCCCGGCGCGGGTGCGGGTGGGCCATCCATTCCTCGGGCCCGCCGCCGACCGATTCCCCCCCCTGCCCCGGCTCCTCATCGAAGCTGCGCGGGATCAGGCGGTACTTCAAGAGCAGGTTGGCCACGATCAGCCCTGCCGCCGCCCCCACGATTCGTCCCCACCAGTCTCCCCTGGCGCCGGGGCCGATGCCGGACACATCCGGCCACCAGGTCACGGCGGCCGGATAGATCACCAGCGCCGTGACCGTGGCAAACCAGGGGATGGGCAGGGGAATGATGTACAACCGGGCATCGATGATCGTGGCCGCCAGGATGGCCGCCGCCAGCACCGCATACACCAGAAACGCCGGCCAGGTGGCCATGAACCCGGCCACGGCGAACTCCGGCCGCAGGTTCGACCCGTAGAGTACCGCGAACAACCCACCCAGCAGCAGCGCCGTCAGCGCCTCAATGATCGGGTACTGGGCACTGATCGGAGCCCGGCAGTAACGACAGCGGCCCCGGAGCCGCAGCCAGCCGATAACGGGAATGTTGTCATGCCACGCCAGGGCATGGTTGCACTTGGGACAGTGCGATCCCGGGTGCCACAGGCTCTCGCCCCGTGGTAACCGCCAGATGACGACGTTCAGGAAGCTCCCGATGCACGCCCCGTAGGCGGTCACCAGGATCAGCCAGGGCCAGAACGGTGTGGATGAGGTTGAAAGGATAGACACGCGATCTCTTCGTGGATTCGGGCTTGCCCGAAGGCTCTTCGCAGGATCGGGCCTGCCCGAACGTTGGGCCCGGCCGGTTCACGCTTGCCCGACCCCATCGGGCAGACAACGGCCCCAGGATGTTCGGGCCAGCCCGAACCTACGGGATCTCTTCCTCTGTCTCCCCTTCATCGGCCGCGGCCGGCGCCACCTTCAGATTTCCCCTGGCATCCACCGCCAGTTCCGCAATCTTCTTCTCGGCCGCGTCCAGCACCCCCCGGCACTGGGCGATCAGCCGCATCCCCTTCTCATACTCCGTCAGGCTCTCTTCCAGCCCCGCCTGCCCCGATTCAATGTGCTCAATGATGCCCTCCAACTGGGCAATCGCCTCCTCGAACTTGACCGGTTTGTCCTTGGCTGTCTTGGTCATAAGCCACAGTGTACCGCGCCCCTGGCCCCGGCCGTCACGCGGCCTTACGCCCCTTCTAAAACAGCATCGGCCCCTCATCCTTCCCCCCACCGCGCCGCCGGGGCATCAACCGCGCCCCGGTGGCGCCGGCCCGGGCCGGAGCAGGGGTCGGCCCTGCTGCCTGCCCCTGACCCCCAGTCCCTTGCCCCTTCCCCTGTCCTTCCACAATGCTGCTGATCCTCCCATCCGCCAGCACCGTCGTAATCCGCTGGGCCGGCTGCACCGCCTTCACGCTGCGCAGCACGTGCCCATCGGCCCCCAGGGTGTAGCTGTACCCCCGCTGCAACACGTTCGTCGGGTTCAGAGCCGCAAGCTGCCGCAAGAGCGCCTCCACCTTGGCCCGCTCCACCTGCACCCGCCGCGGCAGCGCCACCGCCAAGCGCGGGGCCAGGCTCTCGAATTCCTGCCGCCGCCGCTGCGCCAAGTGCGGCAGTGCCACTTCGAGCCGCGGGGCCAGGGCCACCAGCATCCGCCGCCGGTCCTGCACCAGCCGCGGCAGCGCCGCGTGCAGCGCCTGGGCCAGGTTTTCCAGCCGCTGCCTGAGGGGCTGGAAGGTCAGTTCCGGCCGGCGGAACATCGGGTGCCGCGCCAGCGCCTCCAGCCGCTGGCGATCCTGGCCCACCTGCCGCTTCGCCAGCAGGTGCAACCGCTGGCCCATCTGCAACACCTGATCCCGCCACGCCTCCTGGTCGGGCACCAGCATCATGGCCGCCTGGGTGGGCGTCGAAGCCCGCACATCCGCCACCAGTTCGGCCACGGTGGTATCCGTCTCGTGCCCGATGGCCGCCACGATGGGCACGGGGCAGCGGAACACCGCATCGGCCACCACCCGCTCATTGAAGGCCCACAGATCCTCGATCGACCCGCCGCCGCGGGTCAGGATGATGGCGTCGATCCCCAGGCGCTCGCCTTGCCCGCCCAGAACCTCGATCGCCCGGGCCACCTCCGGGGCCGCCTCGGCCCCCTGCACGTGCACATCCAGCAGGTACAACCGGCA
This sequence comes from Planctomycetota bacterium, assembly GCA_021784455.1. Taxonomy (GTDB): domain Bacteria; phylum Planctomycetota; class Phycisphaerae; order Phycisphaerales; family Phycisphaeraceae; genus JAJXSS01. The sequence goes on along the minus strand of JAJXSS010000023.1, from coordinate 8,345 downwards.
GCCGGCCCAGCGCCGCCGGGCCGTGTTGATCACATCCTGCAAGGCCGCCCCTGTACGCGACGTCACCACGGCCACGCCCTGGGGAAACACCGGGAGTTGCTTCTTGCGCCCCTCGTCGAAATACCCCAGCCCGCGCAGGTCCTCGATCAACTGCCGGAGTTTCAGTTCCAGCGCCCCCACCCCCACCGGCTCCAGCCGGTCCACGTAGAGTTGCAGGCTTCCCTGCCCGGGAAAGAAATCCACCCGCCCCGTGGCCACCACCTGCATCCCATCCTTGACCGCAAACCCCACCTTCCGGGCCGCCGAGGCAAAGCACACACAGCGAATGGCGGCGCCGGCATCCTTCAGGGAGAAGAACCAGTGCGTCCGGCTGGTGAAGTTGCTGATTTCTCCCACCACACGCACGGCCCCCGGAAAGCCGTCCGCCAAGACCCCCTTGACCATCCCCGCCAGTTCGCTCACCGTCAGCGGCCGGCCCCCGCGCCGCCGGCCCGTGGGCTCACCCCCGGCCGAACTTGCGCCGGCCTGCGGATCTGGGGCCCCGCGCGGCCGCCGGGGCCCGTCTTCAAATTCACCCAAGGGAAGTTGTGCCATCGCTCGGCATCATACCCGCTGGCCACCCCCTGCCCCGCCCGACCTCACCCCGCCGACACCGGGCTCACCGCGGGTGGGGGGGGTGTCCGCTTACCCCGCTGATTTGCGTAGACCCGCCAGCTTGCTAGGCTTGACCGGACGGGTTTGTCTCGTAATCGCGTTCAAGAACCTCTCCACAAGGAGCAACAAACATGGCTCTCCCGATTGGCTTACAGCTTTACACCATCCGCGACTGTCTGAGCAAGGACTACGAGGGCAGCCTCAAGCAGGTCGCCAGGATCGGCTACGAGTACGTGGAATGGGCCGGGATGTACGGCCGGTCGGCTGCGCAGGCCCGGCAGGTGGTGGACAAGCTGGGATTGAAATCCTGCAACACCCACCTGGGCCTGGAGGCCTTCACCACGCAACTGGACCAAACCATCGCCGATGCCCAGGTACTGGGCTTCAAGTTCATCACCTGCCCGTGGCTTGACAGCAAGTACCACAACCCCGAAGGCTTCAAGCACGTGGCCAAAACCCTGACCGAGGCCGGCAGGAAAGCGGCCGACCATGGCCTGTACGTCTGCTACCACAACCACAGCTTCGAGTTCAACAAGCTGGCGGATGGCTCGATCGGCATGGACATCCTGTTTGGCGAGTCGGACCCCAAGTACGTCGGCTCCGAACTGGATCTGTACTGGGTGTGGCACGGCGGGCAATTCCCCAGCGACTGGATGAAGAAACTGGCCGGCCGCGTGCCCCTGCTGCACATCAAGGACATGGCCCGCCGCCCGGATCGGCGCATGATCGAGGTAGGCAACGGCATCCTGGACATGGCCGACTATGTCAAGCTGGCCCCCGAGTGCAAGGCGGAATTTCTGCTGGTGGAACAGGACACGGGCTGGGTGGACAACGATCCGCTCAAGTCCATCGCGATCAGTTACCAGAACCTGAAGAAGATGAACGGCGGCAAGGGCAAACCTCGGGCCGAAAAATCGCGCTCGGCTGGCCAGTAAGTCCGGACGACGGCCCAGGGGCCCCGGCGGAGTGTGCCGGCGTCGATCCTCGCCTCAGGTAATAGACCGGGCTTCGGCCTTGGCCGGGCCCGGCTTTCTTTTCGCCGCCGACCCTCTGTTGCGCCCACTTGCGGATGGCGGCTCGAAGGCGGACACTGGCGGCCATGGCAGACAAGCCTCTGGTGATCGTGACGGAAACGCTGGATGCCCGGCCGGCACGCTGGCTTGAGGAACGCGTACAGCTTCAATGGTGCCGGCACGACCAGCCCGAATTCCCCGGCCTGCTGGCCCGAGCCCAGGGCCTGGTGGTGCGCACCTACACGCAGGTCAACGCGACCCTGCTGGCCCAGGCCCCGGTCTTGAAGGTGGTGGGCCGGGCCGGCGTCGGACTGGACAATATCGATGTGCCCGCCTGCCGCCACCGCGGGGTGGAGGTGGTTTATACCCCCGATGCCAACACCCAGGCCGTCGTGGAGTACGTGCTGGGCTTGATGCTGGATGCCCTGCGGCCGCGGACGAATCTGCCGGCCGGGGCCTCGGCCCAGCAGTTCCACAGCCTGCGTCAGACCGAAGTCGGCCGGCAACTCGATGAACTGACCCTGGGCGTGCTGGGCTTTGGCCGCATCGGCAAACGCATCGGGCAGGTGGCCCACGCCATCGGGATGAAGGTGCTGGTGAATGACCTCCTGCCTGAATCCCAGTTGCGCAAGGCCGTAGACTACCCCTTTGCCTACGTCGCCAAGGCGGAACTCTATCAAGGCAGCGACATTCTCACCGTGCACGTGGACGGCCGGCCGCAAAACCGGCATCTGATCGAGGCGGCCGTGCTGGGGCAGCTCAAGCCCGCGTGCCTCTTCATCAACGCCGCCCGGGGCATGCTGGTGGACAACGCGGCCCTGGCGGCCTGGGCCGCCAAAGCCGCTTCCACCGGCGGCCGGGCCATCCTGGATGTCCACGAGCCCGAGCCCCCGCCCCCGGATTACCCCCTCAACGGGCTGCCCAACGTGCGTCTTTTGCCCCACCTGGCGTCGCGTACGGACCGGGCCCTGGAAAACATGAGTTGGGTGGTACGGGATGTGCTGGCGGTGCTCGAAGGCGCCCGGCCGCAGTTCCCGGCGCCGTAGAAAGGAGGCCGGCACGCGAACAGGGGCGACCGGCCCAGCCGAGCGATCGGCACCTTGCCCGGCGGCTTCGCCTAGGCCGGATCGAGAATGGGATATTCCGGCGCCCACATCATCGCGGCCACGGCGTTGGGAATTTCCGCGTCGGTATAGCGCCACCCCAGGCCCGCATCGCGGGCCTCGCGCACGACCGCTTCGGCGATCCGCCGGCTGATCTCACGCAAGCGGGGGACGCGTGGGAAGAGCGAGCCCTCGGCGAGGTCCTGGTCGGTCACGCACTGGGCCAGCGTCTGGGCCGCCACCGTAAACATGGCGTCGGTCACCTTCCGCGCCCGGGCGACCAGCACGCCCAATCCTACCCCGGGGAACACAAAGACGTTATTGCCCTGGCCGACCCGGTAACTCCTGCCATTGAATTGGACGGGGGCAAAAGGGCTGCCGGTGGCCACCAGGGCCCGGCCATCGGTCCAGCGGATCAGGTCGTTCGGCGTGGCCTCGGACTTATTGGTCGGATTCGAAAACGGGAAGATGGCCGGCCGGGCCGCGTGCGCCGCCATTTCACGCACGACTGCTTCGGTGAACGTGCCCGGCTCACCGGTGGTGCCGATGAGCACCGTGGGCCGCAGGGCCTTGACGACGGCCGCCAGGTCGCCCGGATGCTCGGCGCTCAGGCCGAAGGCCCCGGCCAGGGCCGCCGGCCAGGCGAATTCCTGCTTGGAGGTCTCGCGCAACGGGCGGCCTTCAACCAACAGCCCGCCGCTGTCCAAGAGGGCCAGATGACGCATCAGCGCTTCCCCCTGCAGCCCTTGGCGTTTGAGGGCATCGCGCACCTGCCGGGCAATGCCGATGCCCGCGGCCCCGGCGCCCAGAATCACCACCTGCTGCCTGGCCAAGGGCTCCCCGGTGGCGCGGCACACCGCCTCGATGCCCGCCAGGGCGACCGCCGCCGTACCCTGAATGTCATCATTGAACGACGGCAGCGCTTCGCGGTAGCGGTCCAGCAGATTGAAGGCGTTCTGCTTCTTGAAATCCTCCCACTGCAGCAGGGCGTCCGGAAAGCGGTTCTTGACCGCCTGGACGAACTCATCGACCAGGGCGTCGTACGCCTGGCCGCGCAGGCGGGGCTGAGGCCAACCCAGATACAGCGGGTCGTCGCGCAACGACTGGTTGTCCGTGCCGACATCCAGGCTGATAGGCAGGCAGTGCGTGGGGTGAATCCCCGCCGCCACCGTGTAGAGGGCCAGTTTCCCGATCGGAATCCCCATACCGCCGGCGCCCTGGTCGCCCAGGCCAAGGATTCGCTCGTTATCGGTGACCACAATCAGACGCACGTCTTCGTAGGGGGCCGCGCCCAGCACCTCTTCGATGCGCCCCTGGTGTTCGGGGGTGATCCAGATGCCGCGCGTGCGTCGGAACAGATGGCTATATTCCTGGCAGACCTGGCCGACCGTCGGCGTATAGACAATCGGCAGAAACTCCTCGAGGTGATCCTGCAACACGCGGTAAAACAGTGTCTCGTTGCGGTCCTGAAGGGCGGACAAACCGATCCAGCGTTCCAGCGGATCGGTCTTGCGGACGATGTTGCCGTAAATGCGCTGGGCCTGCTGGTCAATGGTGTTCACATGCGCAGGCAGGCGGCCCTCCAGGCAGAACATCGCGCGTTCGGCGGCGGTGAAGGCCGAACTCTTGTTGAACATCGGATGATTGATCAGGGCTTGGCCGCGATAGGGTGTACGAATATGCAGGCGACCCCGCGGATCTTTGCGCAGATGGTAACTTTCCATAGGAATGCCTTCGGGATGAACAGGCGGATGGCGGGCTTCGGCTTTGGTCCCGAGTGTAACAAGACAACCATATCTTGAACAATATTATGCGCCCCGCCGAACACCAATAAAAACCCCGCGCCAGAGGCGCGGGGGAAGGGCTTGTGCTGATGCTACGGAATCGGCCCGTGCCGGAGCTCACTTCTGGGGCGGCAAGACCTGGCCGATCACCGATTGAATCTCCGCATGGACCACGGTGGTCTTGGTCTTGGCGATAAGCGCGGCAGCGTAAGGGCAGGTGACGCCCTGGGTCACGGAGTCATTGGGCCCGGGCTTGTTGGCCAGACCCTGCACAAAGATCTGATCGCCGCGGTCCTGCACCCCGGTGATCCGGGCCCAGTAGCCGCCCGTGGGCTGCTGCCCCAGCGCCAGCAGAACCACCGACCAGCGGCCGAAGTCGATCTTCTTGGCAGCCAGGTCCTTGCTGCCCAGGGCCTGAAGCTGCGCCGGACTGGTGATCACGGTCACGCTGGGATTGATCAGGCCCGGATCATTGCCGGTGATCTGCTGCACCACGTTCACCGGCGTGGTGGAACCGATGCTGGGGATGGCGCTGGATTGGCAACCTGCGGCCAGGAGGGCGGTGACAAGCAGGGCCGAAAGGGCGAGCGAGGACCGGGTCATGGGAAACTCCTGTGGCTGGATGGACAAGGCCGGGAAACTGACGGAGCAATTTACCCTATTGCGGCGCCCGTGCAAAGCCCCGCGGCAGCGATATTTACCCCGGGCGCCCCGGGCGGGTCACGCTTTGCGCATCAGAATAGTCGCATCGTGGCCGTGGGGGAAGTAATCCTGCCGCAGTACGATCTGCGAAGTCCGCGTCAGGGCCCAGTCCAGCAGTTTCATCAGCGGCAGGCGGCGGGCCGGGTCCGCCTGGGGCGGGGCCAGCGGGCCACAGCGATCGGACAGGAAGTTGAAGATCAGGGCCTCGGAGGCGTGCGCCCAGCAATGGCCCAGAAATTCCACCGCGTGCTCCTGCGTCATGGTGTTGAGCGTGCCCGAAACCGCGATGATCTGCGGCCGGTGCGTACCCAGCGCCGCCGGTTCGGCCAGGGGGTCGGTCACGTGGAATTCCACCGGCAAACCCGCCAGGTCGGCCCGCTGGCGGGCAAACTCGATCACTTCGCCAAGGGCATCCAGCCCGATGTAGCGGGCAAAAGCGATGTGGTGCTGGTGCAGCCACACCGCCAGATCCCCCCGGCTGCAACCGGCATCCAGGATGCGCTTACCGGCCAGGAAGCACATCTCGGAAAATACGCGAAAGCGCAGCTCCTGGGATTGGCGGCTGGCCCAGAGCGTCACTTCGAAGGCCGGCCCGTGCCGGGCATGGGAACGGCGGTAGGGATCCAGGTAGGTGCGGTGAGGCATGGCGGAAACCAGCCCGCCATAATGCGCGGCTGGGCAAGGCGATGCAAACGGGGAGCTGCAGGCAAGCACTATGGATGGGGTGATGGGGTGGCGTGCGACTGCCCCGGATCCCCACTTCACCAGCCCCCTTCTCCTTCCTCCTGACCGCGCATCATCGCCGGCCTCCTTCGGGTATCTTGTCGCCATGAGTTCTGAAAGCACAGCCTGGCTGGAACGCCTGCGAGGCAAGTTCCTGGTCTTTGACGGGCCCGATGGCAGCGGCAAGAGCACCCAGTTCCGCCACTTCGGCGCGTTTGCCCACGCCGCCGGCCTGGCCGTATGCGAGGTCCGCGAGCCGGGCGGCACCGGCATTGGCGAACAGATCCGCAAGATCCTGCTGGATCCGGCCAACCACGACATGGACCTGCGCTGTGAGATGATGCTCTACATGGCCAGCCGGGCCCAATTGGTGGCCCAGCGCATCCGACCGGCCATGGACCGCGGGGAACTGGTGCTGGCCGACCGCTTTATCTCCTCCACCCTGGCCTATCAGGGCACGGCCGGCGGAATTCCGCCCGCCGACATCCTCCGCGTGGGGGAGGTGGCCTTGGGCCGGTGCTGGCCGGATTACGTGGTGGTTTTTGATGTCGATGAACGCACCGCCGCCTCCCGGCTGAACCCCCTGCTGGACCGCATCGAGATGCGCGGCGCGGAGTACCACCGGGCCGTTCGCCGCGGGTACCTCGACCAGGCCCGCAGCGATCCGAAACGCTACCTCGTGGTGGATGCCACCGCCTCGGCCGACCGGGTCTTCGCCGAACTGTGCACCAAAGTCAGGCAGAGAGTCGCCGGGTGAAAAACGTTCGTTCCCCAATTCCTCAATTCAGCGTGGCCCGCATCGGGCCCGTTGCGATCAAGGCCCAACCGCCTCAACGGATCAACGCGCAGACCCCTTAACAAACTAACGCGTTGACAGCTCCCTTTTCCGCACCAGGCTGATCTGGCCGGCCTCATAGATGCGCATCTGCGTGCGCCGGCCGTGCTGGAAGATCTTGCCGGTCACGCGGATGGTGCGGTTGAGGAATAGATGATCGGCGTGGGCCGGCAGACCGGCCAGGGCCTCGGGCTGGACCAGCACGTAAAAACCGGTGCGGTTTTGGTCGAAGCTCAGCACCAGCACCTGATCCACCGGGCTCAAATAGGTCTCCACGACGCGGCCTTCCACGGTCAGGGTCTTGCCGATGTACCGGGCCGCCACTTTCCAGGAGATGACCCCCGGAGGCAGACTGGGTTGGGTGGCGGCGTGCGGCGGGGGTGGAGACGGCGCCGGCCGGGGGGCCGCCGGGCGGGAGGCAGGCACCGGCCGGGGGGCGGCAAGGTGGGTGGCGATGATCACCGGCCGGGGGGCGGCGGGGCGGGTGGTGGGGATCACCGGCCGGGTGTCCGCTGCCGCTGGGGCAGCCGGCGGGGGGGATGGCCGGTCCGGCCGCGGCACCAAGGGGCCCAGTAGGTACAGAACCAGCCCCCCTACCACACACAGAACCGCCGCGGCCAGAAGAATGGCGATCAGTTGGCGCTCCGCCGAGGTGACGGCCCGGCAGGGGTCCGGCTCGGGCGGCGGGTTGGGGGCGGGATCTGGCATGGGAATTCGGGATCACTGGGGGGGGGCCGAGAGCTTTGATGCTAACATGCTGACCATGGATCAGGTGCTGGGTCAAGTGCGGGCCCTGGAGCTATTACGCAGCGGCGTGCAGCGCGGTCGGCTGCACCATGCCTATATCTTTCACGGCCCGGCCGGGGTGGGAAAGTTCACAACCGCCCGGGCCTTCGCGCGGCTGCTGCTGTGTCACGAACCCGGCCAAGATGCTCAGGGGGCCCCGGTCGCCTGCGGGAAGTGTCCTTCCTGCCGCCTGTTGCTCCCCCCCCTCCAAGGCTCGGCAGGGGCCGCCGGCCGCGCCGCGGACAAAACCGATTCCCAACCCCTGGAGGCCCCGGCCCCCGACACCGGGGCCGCCCACCCCGACCTGCACATCATCAACAAGGAACTGGCCCGCTTCTCCTCCACCCCCGAAATCCGCAAGCGCAAGCAGACCACCATCGCCTTCGATGTGCTGCGCGAATTCCTGCTCGAACCGGTCTATCGCACGGCCCAGCGCCAGCATGGCAAGGTCTTCATCATTGATGAGGCCGAACTGATCGACCAGCGCGGGCAGAACATCCTGCTCAAGACGCTGGAAGAGCCGCCCGCGGAAACCTACCTGATTCTCATCACCGCTACGGAGGACCGGCTTCTGCCGACCATCCGCAGCCGCTGCCAGAGAATCGCCTTCGTCCCCCTGCCCCCCCCCGTCATCGGGGCCTGGCTGGACCGGCAGGATGTGAATCTGGCCCCGGCCCAGCGCGACTGGCTGGTGAGTTTCGCCGCCGGCAGCCTGGGCCGGGCCCACCTCGCCGTGCATTACAAA